>JBGOVR010000094.1:0-18653 GCA_041478205.1 Candidatus Acidiferrum sp. | reverse complement strand
GCCACGCCGATCTTCGCGGCGCGCGCGGAAGGCGCGACCCTGGAAGACGTGGACGGCAATCGCTTTCTGGATTTCGCCGGCGGCATCGGCTGCCTCAATATGGGCCACCGCGCGCCGCGAGTCACTTCTGCGATCCGCGACCAGCTGGACAAATATCTCCACCTCTGTTTCAGCGTTACACCGTACGAGCCTTATGTTGCCGTCGCCGAAAAACTCAACGCCCTGGCGCCCGGCAAATTCGCGAAGAAAACCTTCATCGTCAATACCGGCGCGGAAGCCGTCGAGAATTCCATTAAGATTGCCCGCGCGTACACGAAGCGCCCCGCCGTCATTTGTTTTGAAGATGCGTTTCACGGCCGCACGCTGCTTACCCTGTCGCTCACCAGCAAGACCCACCCCTACAAGTCTGGTTTTGCGCCGTTTCCGAGCGACATCTATCGCATTCCCTACGCCTACTGCTACCGTTGCTCGTATGGATTGAAGTATCCGTCTTGCAAGCTGGCTTGCGCGCATGCCCTCGAAGACGCTTTTAAGCGCATCGTCGCGCCGGAATCTGTCGCGGCTATCATCGTCGAACCCGTGCTCGGCGAAGGCGGTTTCATCGCTCCGCCCATGGAATTTTTCCCCATCGTTCAGGAGATTTGCCGCAAGCATGGCATCGTCTTCATCGCCGACGAAATACAGTCGGGTTTTGGCCGCACCGGAAAATTCTTCGCCATCGAGCACTATGGCGTCGAGCCCGACCTCATTACCACGGCGAAATCGCTCGGCGGCGGCTTGCCCATCGCCGCGGTCACCGGTCGAGCGGAAATCATGGACGCGCCCAGCGTCGGGGGTCTTGGCAGCACGTTCGCGGGCAACCCGGCATCCTGCGCAGCAGCCTTAGCCTCGATAGAAATTATCGAGAAGGAGGGCCTGCTCGCGCGCTCCACCGCCATCGGCAAACGCTTCGAAGAGCGCGCCCGCAACTGGCAAAAGCGCTGGCCCCTTGTCGGTGACGTCCGCGGCCTCGGCGGTATGTGCGCCATGGAACTCGTGCGCAACGCGGAAACCCGCGAACCCGCCGAAGCCGAAACGAAAGAAGTCGCTCGCTACTGCTACGAACATGGCCTCATCACCATCACCGCCGGCACGTACAACAACATCATGCGCATTCTCGTGCCGCTCGTGGTCACCGACGAACAACTCGACGAAGGCTTCGGCATCATCGAAGCGGCCCTCGCAGCGGTAGCGGAGCGCAAACAGCCAGCGTTGTCGCACGCGTAGATCCCGTTGCGGGTGAGCCGGCGCGGATGGTGCACCCGGCCGGAACGCCGCCGGCGCGACACCTATAGACGATCCCTGAGGAGTTGTTTCGATGTCGCGGCGGCCGTGAAGAATCGAGACAATTTGCAGGGGCTTTGTTTCAGGTCGATAGACGATCAGGTACGAGTAGACCGGGAAGAACTTCACCGCTTCATCCGTCAAATTCTTGCGCCAGTGTCCGGCACCCGCGTTTGTCGCCAGGAAAACGATCTTCTCCCGAATGACCGACTCAACCCGGTCCGCGGTTTCCACGCTGGTCTGTTTTTTGATGTAGCGCCAGATCTGGACAAGATCGAGCGCGGCTTCCGGCGCAAGAACGTAGCGCCCTGTCATTCAGGCTTGGCTTTCAGGTCCGCCAGGTACGCATCGAGGTGCTCTTCAGGGATTCCTTGGCCGCGGTCGAGTTGTTCGATGCCGCGCCGAATTTTCGCATGAATCGTTTCCCGGTTCTCCGAAAGCCAGCGGTCCTGTTCCTCCTGAGTTTCCAGCAGGCGGAGCAACACTTCCTCCACGCTGGCCGAACCGGTTGCTTGCAGCTGCTTTTGGATTCTGGCTTCCAGAGCGGCATCACGGATTTCGATGTTCATCGCTGGTTCCTCGTGCATTGGTGAGCATGGTCTTTCTGCATCGGAGCTGACGGGCCACTAAACGCCAATATGGAGCAGTTTATCATGAACGAAAGGGTGTGGATGCTCGTGCGGCGTCACTTGCCCCTCTTCTCTCTTCCTCCCCGCCTCAGCAGTTGCTGTCATTCCGAGCGAAGCAGGCCGACGTTTTTTCTTCCCCGTCGCTCCCACGACGGGTCGGCCTACGCAGTCGAGGAATCTCTCTTCGCTTCGTCTCTCTTCGCTTCCTCCAACCTTCAATGCAACGCCTATGAAGTCGAGATCGTGGATTACCACTAGGAGGAGGGCTGATGGCAAAGAAACGGAAGCCGGTGCATCCGGGAGAGATTCTCCGCGAGGAGTTCATGACCCCTCTGGGATTGAGTATGAACAAGATGGCCATGGCTTTGCGGGTCCCCGTGACGCGGATCGCCGATATCGTGAACGAGCGCCGCGGCATCACCGCCGATACGGCGCTGCGCTTTGCGCGCTATTTCAAGAACTCCGCTGCTTTCTGGATGAATCTCCAGACGCGCTACGACCTGGAGGTTGCTGAGGACGAGATCGCCGCCAAGGTGGCGCGGGATGTGCAACCTCTGGAAGGGGTCTCGGCGCCCGAGGCCTAGTAAGGATGCTGAAAGACTCGTATTTGTGCCGTTTCCAGGTACGGTCGGCGACGAACAGTCAGTTCATTGCGGCCAGTCCTGCGCACCGTGGAGGACGCGGAGGATTTCCACTGCGTCCCCTCGGAGGCGGTAGATGGCAAGATACGGCAGGCCAGTGAGGATAAGCTCGCGGGTGCCCGACTTGCGCCCTGGTCGCCCTCGCTCAGGAAACTAATGCGCTCACGCGTTCATAAATGAAAATCGCGACGCGGCGGGCCGTGGTGGTGCTGTCATGCTCTTCGATGTAATCGCAGATATGAGTGAGGTCGCGGGCGGCGGGCTCCGTCCAGCGCACACGCATCAGCCGGGATACCGGCCGTCAATCAGTTTCCTGATATCTTCATGGTCGATGAATTCGCCACGGTCGGCGGCGGTAAGCCCTTTCTCCACTTCCTGGACGAACCATTCATCGTAGTTGACCATGCGTTCCACGGCTTCAACCACCAGCGACTCGTTATCGCGGCCCTGTTGCGTGGCAAGGCGGGTGAGCTTCGCTTGTAGGTCGGGGTTCAGACGCACTTCCATGGCTCCAGCTTAGGGATTGCAGAGAATCGTGTCAATAACCTACCGGGGTCATCGCGGAGGATGTTCAAAATCCTACGCTATGCTAGCCGGGGGATGGGCGAAAATCTACCAGGCTTGAAGGGCGATCGCGAGGGTCCGTACAGGGCGTTGTCACGTCGGTCTGAAAAAGTGACTATTCGGCAAGGACTACCCTCCTGGTGACAGTGGAATGATCGGTTTCCCGCAATCCATTCAAACTCTTGTACTTACAAGATATCATTTGACATCCGGTAAATATTGTGCTATGATCCGCTGTGTTTGTCGTAACCAACCCCCGCCCGAACCGCTCCTTCACCCCTGCCAAGCGTATCCATGTTCAATTCCGGCACTGTGGGCCCCTTTATTTTCAACAGCTTACAAACTCCTTTTTCGGTAAGTCCTTTCCTTTGAAATTCATACGAATTGCCCCGGGGGTGGGGGGGGTAGTATGAGTATCTCCAACCAAAAGGCCCTCGGTTTTGTGCTAAGTCCTTTATATCTCACTCTTACGAGAGATGCGCCCACTTGCGCTGATTCCCGACGAATAAGTCCTTTAGAATCAATCACTAATTTGCTAAGTCCTTTAGAGCGCACTCTTACGAAAAATGCGCCTGTAAGTCCTTTAGAGCTCACTCTTACAAAATATAAGGACTTAAAGTCCCATCGAATCACACTCTTACCAGAAAGGGTGGGGGAGGGGACTACTCGTCACTCGCCACCGGTTTATTCCGGGCGCTCAACACAAGGATTACCACTAGGAGGAGGGCTGATGGCAAAGAAACGGAAGCCGGTGCATCCGGGAGAGACTCTCCGCGAGGAGTTCATGGCCCCTTTGGGATTAAGCATGTACAAACGAGTCCTTATCGAAGATATCTGCGACCTTTCGGCGGGCAAGACATCCGATGGTTTATTCGGCCTCGACCCCACAACGCTTGGGTGACCAGCCATGAAGGTAGTTTGTGATTTAATCGATTTTGAGGAAATGCAGATTGCGCTGAGGCCGGGCCGAACTCATGTGCATTCCGCAAGTTGAGGCTAGCAAGTGCCGATGAGTGCGCCACAACCCTACGTGGATACGAATCAAGCCGAATTGATTCAACGCATTTGTCAGGGCGATAAGGAAGCGTTCTACGGTCTCGTTCAGCCGTGCGAGCGGGCCGTCTTCACCGCTGCCATGTCCATTCTCAATAATCCCGCGGATGCTGAAGAAGTGGCACAGGAAGCCGTGCTAAAGGCCTTTTCCAACCTGCCACGCTTTCGGGGCGAGGCGAAGTTCAGTACCTGGCTTATCCAGATTACGATCAATGAGGCGCGTTGCAAGCTCCGCAAGGACCGCCGCCACCTCTACGAGTCTGTGGACGAGCAGAAGACCGACGAACAAGGGGATTGCTTTCCTAAGGATTATGCCGACTGGCGAGAGATTCCGTCCGAGGAGCTGCAGCGCAAGGAGTTGCGAGACGCTCTGAAACGGGCGCTGGACTCTTTGCCGTCTAAGTACAGAGAAGTGCTCATACTTAGGGATATCCAGCACCTCAGTATCCAGGAAACGGCTCAAGTCCTCGACATAACGGAAGGCAGTGTGAAGACCCGCCTCCTGCGCGCCCGGTTTCAGATGCGGGATGCGCTCGCGCCTGGAATCGACGGGAGCTGGGCCACGGGTAAGCCCGAGTATGAAAAAGTGCGGCCCTGGTAAAAGAGTGCCCGCCGGCCGTCTGAAACTAAATGGGGTCAACGGCATCGAATCATGGTGATCGAGATAAGCTGCCTTGAGGTCTGGCGAGAGATCTCCAATTTTGTCGACGACGAAGTCGACCCCGAGCTGCGAGCCCGGATGGAAGCGCACTTCAAGGTGTGTGCCCATTGCAAGGCCATCGTCGACGGTACAAAGAATGTCGTGAAGCTGGTCGCGGACGGGGTGGAATACCAGGTGCCGGAAGGGTTCAGCAGACGGCTGTACGATAGGATCAAGGCCGAGTAAACGATCGGCGCGGGCTCCGGTCCTCTTGAGGCTTGTGCTTATCCTTATCAATGACCGAGCTTCTCAGTTGAAACTGGGTGCTTGCTCCTCACTCAGAAACCAGTGGCTCACGTTGCCGCCCAGTTCCTCGCGAACATCCTGATTGTTGATATGCAACGAAATTTTCCACGACCCTTCAGCGTTCTTGCTCCACAGCTCGAAGTATCGGTGCCGCTTGTGGATCGGCTCCCCGCCATTTTTCGGTGTAAGAATTAGCTCGTGCCAGCCATAGTCGTAGGCCGTGTCGCCGTGAACCACAATATCGATGATGATTACCGTGAGTTTCACCGAATAGCCGGCAAAGAGTGACGCGGCCTGCTCGTGGAGCTTGGCTGTGGCTTGCTGACCAAACTTGCTTGCTCCGCCTTCCGACATGTCGGTAAAGCCGCCTGAAGCGAAAACTGCCAGAAGCCGGTCGACGTCCCCGGTGTTATACGCTTCGCGAAATTCGCTTTTCGCCACATTGATTTGGTAGATGTCATCCATTGTAGCGGGCCTCCATTGAGAGGGAGCGCAGGTAACGCGCTTCAAATCGACAAAAGATTAGACATGATCGGTGAGGGTGCAAAAACCATCGGATGCTTGGGGGGGCTCGAGGATTCAGGAATGAATAGAGAGGCTTAGTGGTTTTGGGGATTCCTCCCGCACTTATTTTCCAGCGTTCCGTTTCCGTTCCGGCGGTTGCCACCAACTAGGAATCTGCTACCATGAACGCCTTCGTTCTTGAGCGGTGTGCCCGGTTCGGATATCGCGCGGCCGGGTTCATTTCAGAAACTTCCAGGGGGTCGTGCCATGTCATGGGTGCCTCTCGTTTCCGACGCGGAAGCCAGCCCCGAGGTGAAGCGGCTGTTCGACTACATTCGCGAGCGTTGGACTTTCGTGCCCAACTATTTCCGCGCTCTGGGCAGCGATCAGCAATTGTTGCAAGACCAAATGAACCTGTTCACAAACGCGATGTACGAGGAGCGCGGGCTCCCCAGAGCCATCAAAGAACAGCTCGCCCTGGTGGTTAGCGGCCTGAACATCGCCAGCTATTGTTTGGCCGCCCACTTCGAGATTCTGGGTTCGCTGGGCTTTGAGAAATCATTCGCCAGGAAGTTGGCTCTAGACTACACCAGCGCGCCGGTCGAGCCCAAAGTGATGGAGCTGTTCCGCTTTGCCGACAAGCTTACCCGTCATCCCACGGATGTGGAAAAGGCCGACGTGGACCGCTTGCGAGAGGCCGGATGGAATGACGCCGCCATCGTTGATACCGTCCTGGTCGCCTCGATCTACGCTTGCGCCAACCGGTTCTCGGCTGGGCTGGGCCTACTCGCGGATTTCTAGCGGCATGGAAGGCCGGCTTACGAGTATCCTGCTTTTGCTCATCCTCGGCGGCTCGCAGCTCAGCGATCGTAGTAGCGGATTCGTGATGGCTCTCAAATTTTTGACCTCTGCTCTATTCTTCAAGCAGTTACAATGCAGCGGCGTTCAATTCCTGCGGACTCAACCCAAATATCACCGATGACGCTGAGTATAAGTCAAGGCAAGGAAGCGCACGAGACCATCAGCAATCCTGGCTTCCAGTCCCAATGGGCACGGCTGCACGAAGCCTGTCCCTGGGCGACTGCTTTCCAAAGCCCTGGATATATCACCGCGTGGTATGAGGCCTACAAGGATCAGTACAGTCCACTGGTCGTCTCCGAGTTTTCGGCCGCCGGAGATTTGATTGGGCTTATTTCTCTAGCGACCGAGAACGGTTCCGGGCGGCCGATCGTAGCGGGAGGCCACCAAGCCGAATATAAGGCTTGGTTAGCGTTGCCCGCGAATGGTAACTCCTTTATTGAAGCAGCATTGAAGCTGCTAGCGAGCGAAACGGGTGCCGGAGTTCTGTCTTTCGGATACCTTCCCCCGGGAACTCCCACGGATTGGACGATTCGCTCACGCGGCACATCCTGGATCTGCGACCTGAAGCCGCACCCACGCCCCCTTATTCCACTCAGTGTCGAAGGCGACGTGGCGGGCTACTTACAGAAGAAAAAAAGCGCGAAGAACACGAGAAATTCCTGGAATCGACTCAAGCGGCTAGGAGAGCTTCGCTTGGAGCACATTCGCGAAGCCGGCCAACTGGCGCCGATCTTCGATCAACTCATCACTTACTACGATATCCGGCAGGGAGGAACGCGCGGCAAGTTCTCTTTCGAGAGCGATTTGGCGAAAAAGCCTTTCCACCTTGCTCTTCTGAGGGTACCTAACCTGCTACACGTCACGATTCTGAAGGCCGGGCAGGAAACCATATCGGCCTGGTTCGGAGTAACGGGTCGCAAAATGTATTCCGGGGCGATGCCGATGCTTTCTCCTTTCCACTCCGCGAGTTCTCCAATGGCAGTGCATCTGTTGATGCTCGTGGAACAACTGCACCAAGACGGTTACTCCGTCTTTGATCTAACCGCCGGAGCGGATCCATTCAAAGACCGGTTTGCGGCGAGTTACGACTCCGTTGATTCGCTCTCGATTTATTTCAGCCGGGGAAAGTGGATTAAACATACGATCGCGCAAGGGGGCGAAGCTCTAGCCAGACGTGCGCTTCGCTCACTCCGGATTGCGCCGAACTCCGCGGTCGAGCATGTGAAGCAGGTTGCTCGGGTCCCGCTGGGGACCTGGCCTGCCGTCCTCGCCCAAGGATCGGTCGCGCTGTTGAAGAGATCTTTGTCTAAGCCGCAATGGAGGATTTACGTACTCGAACCCAAAAACGTGCCGGCAATCGAAGATGCGCCGCTGATGTCCAGAGACCGTTTGGCTGATCTGCTGCCATTCCAACCGGTGGAATTTTGGCGAACGCGCCAGGGCTTCTTGGCCGAATCCTTGAAAAACATCGAGAGCGGACATCATTTTTACACGCGCGTCGAGAACGGCCGGTTGCTCCATCTCACCTGGTTCGTTGAAAATCAAAAAGCGCAGGTCTTTCCAGGGACGGACCAGGCGTTCGATTTCCCTCCCGGATCGGCAGTCGTGCATGGCTCTTATACCGATCCGGGATCGCGAGGACGTGGGCTGTGCCAGTCTGCCTTGCGTCAGATCTTGCATGACGTGGCTAGGGTTCCTGGGATAAATTACGTTTTCACCGCGGTGCCGGCGGACAACAAACCTGCACGCCACGTTATCGAGAAGGTTGGCTTTACTTATCAGGGCGTCGATGCGGGTTTGCGCTAAATCAATTCAGAAACTATGGACGCGGACTCGGTGACAGGAACAGTCTCAGCCTGGGCGACGAATCGCGAAACACCTTCCAAGCGGCACATCAGCTGGGGAATTTCCTCCTCCTCGCACGGTTCTGGGACAGGCAGGTCCAACATTACGCGCGAGCCTTGATCGGGTGATTCTTTGGCCAGCACGATGACGCGCGTGCCAAGAGACAACGCTTCGTGCGTGTTGTGTGTAACAAATAGAATCGTCGTGCCCGTTTCGCGCCAAAGTTTGCGGATCAACTGCTGCATGTCCTTGCGGGTACCCGGATCGAGGGCGCTGAAGGCTTCGTCCATCAGCAAGATGCGAGGCTTCGTCAGCAGCGCTTGCGCGATTGCTACGCGCTGTTGCATGCCGCCAGAGAGCTGGTCGGGATATTTTCCGGCATCGGATTCGCGTAGACCGATGCGGTGCAGGTAACTCATTGCTTCTTCGCTTAGCTCTCGCCGCCGGCGGTAGTAGCGGGGCGTGAGGTGGCCAAAGAGGTTGAACTCGCTGACCTCTCCGCCAAAGGTGATGTTGCGGAGCACGGTCCTGTCGGGAAAGAGCGAATATTTTTGCGGCACGTAGCCGCGCGTCCGGTCCGGCTGGCGATGCTCGCGGCCGTCGATGAGAATACGACCGCGTAGCGGCCGCTCGGAGCCGAGGACGAGGCGAAGCAGCGTCGATTTGCCGCAGCCGGTCTGGCCCAGCAGGCAAACAAACTCGCCCTCTCGAATCTGCAAATCGATGCCGCTCAGCACGGGGTGGCGCGGAGAGCCGTAAGCGACACAAGCGTTCTCGATCTCAATCATAGGCATGCCGGTCAGGTCTCGTGAAACCATGGGTGAAGTCTGCGGTTGACCAGGCGCATCACCAGATCCACCAGAAACAGCAACAGCGCGACCCAGAGCACGTACGGGATAATGACGTCCATTCCCATGTGGCGGCGCAGCAACGCAATGCGATACGCCAGGCCGTCGGTGGACGCGATCATTTCGCCGGCAAACAGGAACAACATGACCGCCTTCAGATTTAACCGGATGCCGTTCAACACGCGCGGCCAGATTTGTTTTAGAACCACACGATAAGCAACGTCGAAGTCGCTCGCGCCCAGCGTGAAGGCTTTCACCACTTGTTCCCCCGGCACAGCGCGCGCCAGATTGAAAGTGTCCAGGATGATCGTTGGAGTTACACCGATCACGATGAGCATGATCTTGGAAAGCTCATCGATGCCGAAGGCGATGAATAGAATGGGCAGCAACGACAGCGCGATGATCTTGTCAAAGAACAACACGAAGCGCAGGAAGAACGCTCCGACGTGGGGAAACAGCCCCATGTGCAAGCCCAGCAGCACTGCGGGAAGCAGCAGCAACATGCTAAGGAAGAAACGGCGGCCGGTCGCAACGGTGTCCTTCCAGAGCATGCCGCGCGAGAAGCGCTGGACGACGGATGCCGGCGGCGCTGGATCGACGTCGTCTTCGACATTGGTGAGCGCCGCACCGGACATCCCGTGGACCATCTGTCCGATGGTGGGAGTCACGCGCTCTTCCGGGTTTTCACGGTGCCGCGCGGCAGAGGTGTAAAGGTAGAGGCCAATGCCGCCCGCGAACAGGAACCAAGACAGAGCAACGGTCGTCAGGCGACTAGGCTTGGCATTGATCAGATGGAACCTGGCAGCCATCTGCCCTCCTCAAAGCTTTCCTTGCGCGGCCATCTGCATGTAGCCGGAGTCAAACCGCAAACGGACCCGGTCGGCCTTGCCTTGGACGGAATCGTCGGAAAAGGCAATCGCGACATCATCCACGGACTTGCTGTTCGATCCGAGAAGGCCGCGATCAAAGCAGAACTGGCGCACCAAAGCCATTTTCTGTTTCAATTCCGCCGAATCGCCAAACTGCACGGCGGACTGCGGCGTGTAAAACATCTTTGTAGTGCTAAGTTGTTGTTTGTAGGATTCGAGCGTGTCCTCAGAACCTTCGGCGATAGCGGCCAGCACCTTGTCGGCGGAGGGCCCCGTGCCGGACATTTGAGCCATTAGCTCATACCAGGCTCCCGTCAGCGCTTTGGCGAAGCGTTGCCCGGCGCCGTCCGGCCGATTCAAGACGTCGGTCCGCACCACCGTGAGATCCAGGATTTCCCCCGGGATTTGCGAAGAATTAAAAAGCGACGTGATTCCCTTTTGCTTCAGAATCTGCGAAACCAGGGGCTTCCAAGTCACAACGGCGGAAGAGCCGGCGTCGCTGAGAAACGCCGTCGCAATATCGGAATCGGAGGTATTGATCAAGCGCACCTGCTTGATCTGATCGCGCAGACCGTTCATGGTCATGGCGCGATCGAACAAATACTCAGAAACGGTTTTCTGGACCAGCAGGAGTTTTTTACCCGAGAGATCCTTGATCTGCAGACCGTTGCGGACCAGCAAGGCGTCGTTGCCATTCGAGTAGTCGCCGATGAGGATGGCGGTGGTCGGCACGCCGGAGGCGGCTGGCATATCGAGCGCCTCCATGTTGGTCATGGTGCAGGCGTCGATATTCTTGGCGACGAACGCATCGAGCGACGGCGCGTAATCGAAGCGCTGCACCTTGATGGTGATTCCGTACTTGTCGGCCCATTTGCGCAGGATTCCGGATCGCGCGAGGTAGTGGTAGGGAGTCCATCCGGCGTAAACGGACCAGCCGACGGTAAAGCTGGGCTTTTGGGCAAACGTGGGAACTGCCAACAGGAGGGAAACCGCGAGAGTCAGCAGAATTGTTTTTTTCATTTGGTCGCTGTCTACCGCCGATGTTAAGCGCGGGGGAAGGTCAGGACATAAGACAATATTTCGATGGCTCAGATTGATGTTTTGGATGAAGCGAGATAGGGGCGCCAGCCGCCGAAGCGCGATATATCGAGTGCGCCAGCGATCGCGTACGGCTCGCAGAGAAAGCACTTCGCTGTTTCGCCGCTCGCCAGGGTGACATTGCCGATGGCGAGCGGCGGGGGCACGGCTGCGACGAAACTTCCAAACTGATCCAGAGGCATGGCCCAGAGTTCGACTTCGATGCCGGGGCCGGCAAATCCTTCTTCGCGAACCAGACCCGGCTTGGGGGGCTTGGTGCCTTCCAGTGCGTAAAGACGATAGTGGGGAAGCGTGCGGGTGGTTTTCAGCAAACGGGCGCCGCGCTCGGTAAGCTGCCAGTTCAAAGATTGTCCGGACAGATGGGCACCCACCACGGCAACGGTGACGCAGCCCGGTGGACACGGTCCCAAGTCGACACCCGGCCCGAACACATCGGCATACGCGCGATGATAGCGGTCCGCCAGAGCCAGAAGAGCTTCATCGCTGAATGCGGGTCCGATGAACGAAATGCCGAAGGGAAGACCGTTGGAGCGAAATCCGGCGGGCACAGCGACCGCGGCGAGATCCAGCAGGTTCACGAAATTGGTGTAGTAGCCGAGATTGGTATTCAAGCGTATGGGATCGGCCGCAACTTCCTCGTGCGTGTAGATGGTTGCCGCAGTAGGCAGAATCAGGACGTCCATGCGCTGCCATTCGCGTTCCGTGGCTCGACGCAGCTCGCGGAGACGGTACTCAGCCTCGAACGCGTCCACGGCAGAGTATCGTTTTGCGCCCAAAATAATTTCTCTTGCGACCGGATTCATCTCGTCCGCGCGCGCTTCCGCGAACTGCCGGATCGCCGCCAGGCGCTCCGCGACCCACGGACCGGCGTAGAGCAGATCGGCGGCGGCGTTGAAAGAGGAAAAGTCGATTTCTACTTTCTCGCCGCCCAATCCTTCAAGGTCGGCAATCGCTCGCTGATAAAGGCCCTGGGCCTGCGCGTCGCCGAAGAACTCGAGTCGATCGGCCGGCGGCACGCCAAAACGGAACCGAACTGGCAGCCACGGCGCGGCATCCTGCCCGGCGCGCGGCACGCGCGAAAAAGGATCGCGTGGGTCGAAACTCTTCGCTGCTTGCCACGCGGCATGCGCATCGTGACAACTCGGCGCGAAAATGGATACGCAATCGAGCGTGCGGCATGCCGGCACCACGCCCGACATGCTGAGCAAACCGCGCGACGGTTTGAGCCCGACTAAATTATTGAAGGCCGCGGGCACGCGTCCCGAGCCCGCTGTGTCCGTGCCCAGCGAAAAGCTAACCAGTTGACGAGCTACCGCGACCGCCGAGCCAGAGCTGGAGCCGCCCGAGATATAGCGCGGGTCAAAGACGCTCGAGCAAGCCCCGTGCGGCGAGCGAGTGCCCACCAAGCCGGTCGCGAACTGATCGAGATTCGTTTTTCCGATGGGAATCGCACCGGCGGTAAGCAGTCTTTCGACCACTGTCGCGTTGCGCTCCGGTGCATAGGCATACGCGGGACACCCTGCGGTGGTCGGCAGGCCCGCGAGATCGATATTATCCTTGATCGCGAAGGGCACGCCGTACAGCACTTGCGTGCCGGCCGCCGCATCGTTCTCCAGCGCATGGGCCCGCGCCAATGCCTCCTCCCGAGGTACCAATGAAATCCAGATGGGCTTCGTTGGACCGGCAGCAATGCGGTCATAGACCGCCGCGATCACTTCGGAGGGTTGCGCCTGCTTCGAGGAGTAAAGCGCGCGCAGCGAGCCCAAATCGAGCTTCATAACGCGGCCTCATGCCGAAGGGTGATCAACTGTTGGCCCGCGAGCACCATGGTGCCGGCCCCGCAATTCAACTTCTCAATAACACCCGCACTCGGCGCCGCGACGACGATTTCCATTTTCATGGCTTCGAGCACGATGAGCTTTTGTCCGGCCTCGACGCGCTGGCCGGTCTCGACCGCAACATTCCAGACGTTCGCGGTGATGGGAGAGCGGACCGGCCGGCATCCGTCCGGCACCGCGTCGTCCGATTCTGGGGCGAGGACCTCGGCGGCGAGCGATTCGAAAGACCCGTCGATCTTGGCACTGGCCCAACGTTCGCGTTCTTCGAGAAACGCATCCTGCTGACGGCGCTTGAACGCGCCGGCGTCCTTCTCAATCGAGGCGAGAAATGCGTGGTAGTCCTTGAGCCGGAAATCTTGCTGCTCGATGCGCAGGGGATATTTGCCGTGGGGAAAAGAGTCGCGGATTTCCAGCAATTCGCTAGCGGTCACGGGATAAAAGCGAATTTGATCGAAGAATCGCAGCAGCCATGGCGTGCCCGGCTGAAATTGCGGCGTGGTGTGGAAAGTGTTCCACATTTGTAGAGTCCGGCCGACGAACTGGTATCCCCCTGGACCCTCCATTCCGTACACGCAGAGATATGCGCCGCCAATGCCAACGGCGTTTTCGGGAGTCCACGTGCGGGCCGGGTTGTACTTGGTGGTCACCAACCGATGCCGCGGATCGACCGGTGTGGCCACCGGCGCGCCGAGGTAAACATCGCCCAACCCGAGCACCAGGTAGCTTGCCTCAAAGACGATGCGGTACACCTCGTCAATCGAAGCGAGGCCATTGATCCGGCGGATGAATTCGATGTTGCTCGGACACCACGGCGCGTCCGGCCGGACCGACTGCATATATTTGCGGATCGCGAGTTGCACCGCAGGATCGTCCCAGGAGAGCGGCAGATGAACGGTGCGCGAGGGCACGACGATGTCGTCGAGGTCTGGGATGCGATCCTCGCAGGCGTCCAGCGCCTCGAGTAGATGCTCGCGGCTCAGCAGACGTCCATCGTAGTGGACATGCAGCGATCGAACGCCTGGGGTGACATCGATAATTCCTGGTAGATCGGCGCTACGCAACTGCTCTTGGAGCGCGTGAACCCGAAACCGGAGATTGAGATCGAGTGCATTCGGGCCGTACTCCACGAGCAGGTATCTGTCTCCGTCCGCGCGGCACAGGACGGCGGGCGCTCCTTGCGTCGCGAGCCGGCTTCGGAGGATCGGATCTTCCTGAACGCGCGTCGCGGGGAGACGCGGCAAAACTCCGGAGAGATCCTTGATGCACGCATCGAGATCTTTTCCCATTTGCGCGGCTTGCTCTTTCGAGATCGCGCGGAACCGCACAACATCGCCCGGTTTGAGCTGTCCTATCTTCCACAGCTCGGCTTGCACAATCGTCGCCGGACACACAAAGCCGCCGAGGCTCGGGCCATCCGGACCGAGAATCACCGGCATATCTCCGGTGAAATCGACGGTGCCGATAGCGTAAGCGTTGTCGTGAATATTGGAGGGGTGAAGGCCCGCTTCGCCGCCGTCCTGGCGCGCCCAGACGGGCTTCGGGCCGATGAGACGCACGCCGGTGCGGTCCGAATTGTAGTGAACCTTCCATGCCGTCGAGAAAAACATCTCGATGTCAGAGGGCGTGAAGAAATCTGGAGCGCCGTGAGGACCGTAGAGCACGCCGATCTCCCACTCGTCGCCGTATTGTGGGGAGAGTCCGGTTGGAAGCTCGCGCGAGATTCCGGAGTCGTCGCCGCGTTCGCTGACATGCAAGACGTCACCGGCACGCAGCACCCGCCCAGCGTGGCCACCGAATCGGCCCAGGATGAATGTGCTCTTGCTTCCGAGATATTCCGGGACGTCGACCCCACCAGCGACGGCCAGGTAGGCTCGGTTGCCAGGCCCCTGCGCCGTGGCAATTTCAAGTAACGAGCCCGCACACACGAAAATCGATTTCCAGCGAGGCACAGCAACGCCGTCGAGCGTCGCGCTCATATCGGCGCCGGCCAGAGCGATCGCTGTGTCGCAGGCAAAACGCAGCGTCGGTCCGGTCACTGCGATTTCCAAGCCTGCGGCTGAATCGGGATTGCCGACCAGCCGGTTCGCTAGGCGAAACGCCAGAGCATCCATGGGTCCCGAGGGCGGCACGCCAACGTGCCAATAGCCGAGGCGGCCGGGATAGTCTTGAATCGTCGTTTGCGTTCCGGGCTCGATCACGTCGATCGCGTTCCGCTGGTAGGAGAAAGTTTGCAAAAATGACGTGGTAATGCCGCCAGTTTCAAACGCCGGGTCCGCGCTCACCTGCCGCAAGTAGGAGAGGTTCGTCTCGATGCCGCTCAACCTGCACTCGCTCAGAGCGCACTGCAGTTGGCGCAGCGCCGCCGCGCGATCTTCGCCGCGTACGATGATCTTCGCCAGCAATGGATCGTAGTACGGCGTGACTTCTGAACCGGACTCCACCCAAGTTTCCACGCGGGCACTTTCGGGCCACTTCACGGTAGAGAGTTGGCCCGCGCTGGGCTGAAAATTCTTCGCCGGATCCTCGGCGTAGATCCGAGCCTGGATGGAACAGCCCACGGGATGAATCTTGAGATCCGCGAGTGGGGACATTTCTTTCGCCGCCTGCCGGACCATCCATTCGACCAGGTCAATGCCGGTCACCTCTTCGGTGACTCCGTGTTCGACTTGCAGGCGCGTGTTGACTTCCAGGAAATAAACGTCCGCCGTGTCGTTGTCGAAGATGAATTCGACCGTGCCCGCGGATTGATAGCGGACTGCCGCGCCTAGCCGTGTCGCCATTTCAAAGAGCTTCGCGCGGACCAGGTTCGTGAGGCCTGGAGCCGGCGTCTCTTCGATGACTTTTTGGTTGCGGCGCTGCGCGGAACAGTCGCGTTCGCCGAGCGCCACAACAGTTCCCGCGCCGTCGCCAAAAATCTGCACTTCGATGTGACGGGCGCTGGGAACAAATGTTTCAAGATATAGCGCCGCGGAGCCGAAGCTCGACTGGCTGAGACGCTGGACGGCATCGTAGGATTGCCGCAACTCCTCCGCCGAGCGGCACAACCTCATCCCAATTCCACCTCCACCCGCCGTGCTCTTCAGCATAACCGGGTAACCGATGGTCTCGGCCGCGGAAAGCGCCGCCGCCAAATCCGCCAAGAGATCCGTCCCGGGAAGCAAGGGAACGCCGCTTTCCTTGGCGATGCGCCGCGCAGTATGTTTCGGCCCGAAGGCCCGCATCTGCTCGGGCGTGGGTCCGATGAAGACGACGCCACTGTTTGCGCAGGCTTCCGCAAATTCAACGTTTTCGCTCAGGAAGCCGTAGCCAGGATGTATGGCTTCTGCGCCGGTCTTTCGCGCCGCATCGAGGATCGCCCCCACCGAAAGATAGCTCTGCGCCACCGGCGGAGGTCCGATCAAGACAGCTTCGTCAGCGCTCTCGACGTGCAGCGAATGGCGATCCGCCTCCGAACAAACGGCGACCGAGGCCACTCCCATCTTTCGCAAAGTTCGCAGCACACGGCAAGCGATCGCACCCCGGTTGGCAATCAGGACCTTGCGAAACATCAAGGCCCCTGCCGGTCCCAAATCAAGACCTCAATCGGCGTAGGGTTGTAGGCGTTGCACGGGTTATTCAGTTGCGGACAATTGCTGATCACCGCCAGCACATCCATTTCGGCGCGCATCTCCACGTACTTCCCTGACTCGGAAACTCCGTCTTCAAAAGTCAGCTTGCCGTCGGGTGTCGCAGGAACATTCATAAAAAAATTGATGTTGCTGGTGAGGTCCCGTTTACTCATGCCGTGGCCCCACTCCATCACCGCCCTCACGAAGCTTTGCCGGCACGCGTGCATGTGACGCTTTTCGAGCGCGTAACGCACCATGTTGCTCTCGGTGGCGCATGCGCCGCCGAGCGTATCGTGGCGGCCACAAGTGTCCGCGACAATCGTCAGCAGCACATTGCCTGCGCTGGACATCAGGCGCGTGCCGGTGGTCAAGTAAAGATTCCGCTGCTCCCGAATGGTGTCCTGCGCGCTGTACCGGTCGCTGTAATCCTCCGCGTTGTAGAACAGCGTGTCTGCGGCCTGATTTCCCCCGAGATCGACGATCCGGAAATACTCCCCTTTTCGGATTTCACGAATCCACGGCTCGCCTGCCGGCACGACGCAGCGATAGGTCGCGTGACCAGCATCGAGTTTGCTCGCAACGATCTTCATTCCACTCATAGAAAGTAGCGCTCCGTTAGCGTGAAGCCTCGCCCATTCTCCGGCCGAAAGTTTCGGCAGAGATCATCCGCTCGCGGCGGCGGCACGCTGCAGATCGACAATCGAACCGGCTTCGGCTCGTACTTTGGGTTGGGATCGAGCGGATGCTGGCAGGTGTTCAAAATCGTCAGCACATTCATCTCGGCGCGCAGCTCCACAAAGGAGCCTGCTCCAGAGCTGGCTCGCTGATAAGCGATGCTCCCGTCAGCGCTCACGCTGAGAAGACTGAAGAAATTCACAGTCGGCGTCAGATCACGCGGTCCCAATCCCCACTTCTCGAGTTCAATTAGAAAACCGTCACGCGCATTTTTGTAGTAGTCGTTCCGGGAATCTTGATAGCGGGATTCGCCATACTTCTGTTTCACTAGTGCCGCGTTCGAGCACCCTCCGATCGGATCGTGCCCGCCCGCGGTATCTTCCGTGATCGAGCAGAGGATGCGGCCCATGTCCGAATACAGCACGCATCCCTTGGACAAGCGGGCGACCTGCTGCGCCTTGAGGGTATCGATGTTGTACCGCTCCACGGGACACTCGAAGTTATAAAAGATCGCGCCCACATTCGCTCCGCCTTCCACATCGGTGATGCGCAAGGCGGTACCGCGCTTCAGCACGTGGGACCAAGTAGCGCCTGGCTGGACTGTCTCCTCCCAACGAACAATTCGTTCACTCATGGGTGCACAATTCCTCCAACTCTCGAAATGAAAATCGCAGAGATGATTTGCGCTACCGGCAGGCGGGAGGCCCGCAGCAAACGTCCATCGCCGTCAGGCGCAGAAAAACATGCGTGGCAACTCGCGCGTGGGCCCTTGGGCGCGAATTTTCAAGAGACATGCGCGGAGTATGTCAGAGTCCAACTCATTTACATCATTCGTTTAAGCAATTCATCCATGCAATATTTTGGATAGATCGGACTCGCCATTCGTTTGAGCGATTTATCTGATTAGAAGTTTGCGTCGATCGAAAGCTTGACAGGCCGGGGACCACGCTCGATGATCCCTGTCACTAGTGGAGTGTGCAGCGCTAGTTTGTTCGCTCGAAATATCATGGCTATCTCGGTGCCCCCCGACGCGCACTGATTTGCCGCTCCGCATGCGGCGTAGCTTGAGGCTCAAGGGCGAGCCTGTTTCTGGCGTTTCCAACACTAGGAACATAGGGGGGTGTTCCGGATGCGTATCTATTCGTGTTTTTCCAAACCAGCTTTGGTTCTGCTGTGTCTTGTCCTGAGTTCGATCTCCGCGTATGCGCAGTCGACCTCGTCCTTGCGTGGCACGGTCACAGATCCGTCCGGCGCGGTCATGCCGGATGCGGTGGTCACCATCAGCAGCGCCGAAAATGGTTCGAACCGCCGAAACTCTACCGACGCCAACGGAGAATACAGTTTCCTTCAG
>JBGOVR010000224.1:0-5538 GCA_041478205.1 Candidatus Acidiferrum sp. | reverse complement strand
TGGTTTCTTGCGGCCGCTTTGTTGGTGCTTGCTCCAAGCCTAGGCGCGCAAGGGAGCCCTAAGCTGATCTCGACAGGCGCTTCGCCGTCTCTGTCCGTCCCGGCGGACATCGCCCCGCCGCCCCAGACCATCGTGATCGGCTTTCTCGGGGGTTTCGTTCGACATGACGACTCCGTACACAGCGAGGTTCAGCTTGCGCAACGCCTGCGCAGCGAGTATCCGGCGGGCGTGCGCGTCGAGGCCTTCGAGAATCGCCGCCGCGACGATGCCCGTAAATTGATCTTGAGTTTTCTGGCGGCAGATCATGCCGGCAAACCAACCGACGAGCAGAAACGCGCCGCGCGGGTCATTCTTTACGGGCATAGCTGGGGCGCCAATGCCGTGGTGGCGCTGGCGCGCGACCTCGAGACCGACGGCATTCCCGTGCTGCTGACCGTGCAGGTGGATAGCATCGCCAAGGGCGGGCAGAACGATGGCGTCATTCCCGGCAATGTCGCGCAGGCGGTAAATTTTTATCAAGACAAAGGCTTTCTGCACGGCCAGCGGCAAATCCGCGCGGCCGATGCCACCCGCACGCAGATTCTCGGGAACTTCCGGATGGATTACGCCGCGAACCCCATCGCTTGTCCCCAATATCCGTGGTTCGACCGGATTTTCATGAGGAGCCACATTGAAATCGAGTGCGATCCTTCGGTGTGGCAACGCATCGAGACCTTGATTCGCGAACAACTGCCCGCGCAGGTGGCCCGTGAAAGCGGCGCGCAGTGAGTTGCCCGGCATGATCGAGCGGCTCGCGCAGTGGACCCGCGCTCTCAAAAACCCGGCTACGAGATTTGATTACTCACCACCCGCCCGCTATCCGTATCTTGTTTTCGTGGAAGTGTTCCTTTTCTCAGCGTACGTGGCGCTGTACATCTGGCGCTTGCAAATTACGCACCCGGAATCGTGGATCGTTTTTCCGCTCTGGCTGACCGCGAGTTTTCTGGGGCACCGGGACACGCCGAAAACCATGGGCTGGCGGGCCGACAATCTGTGGTCCGCGGCGCGGCACCATGCCACGGTAATCGGCATGTGCGTTATCGGCGTGTGTGTCGCCGGATTGTTTCTGGGAGCGCTTCATCGACTCCCGGCGCACCTGTTGGACCGGCATCGTTTCGTGGGCTACTTTTCGTTTTGTCTGCTGCAGCAGGTGGCTTTGAATTCCTATCTGACGAACCGCTTTCTCTCCGCGTTCGAGAATCCTCGGAACGCTGCTTTACTCTCCGGTGTTATCTTCGCCGCGCTGCATTGGCCCAATCCGGTTCTCGTTCCGCTGACCTTTATCGGAGGGTTTGCCATGTGCTGGCTGTTCGCGCGGGACCGCAACATCCTGCCGCTTACTCTCGGGCAAGCAGTCCTGGGTGGTTTGGTCTGGTGGGCGTTCCCTGTCGCCTGGCACCATGCCATGCGCGTCGGTCCGGGATACTATTCCTTCGCCCAGCGGTTGGTTACTTGGTAGGCCCCAGGAAGCTCTCCGAGCTCACAAATTGAGGTGTTCGTAGTTCCCTGACCGTGCCGGCGATTCGTCCGTGTGCGCCGCCCCGTGTCTGCGCGAAACTCTCTCCCAAACACCCGGAATTAAGCATCCGCAGTGTGAGCACGCACCATCCTTTAGGTGATTTTCTAGAACATCGTGCCAGGAGCGGCGAACCAATAGAACGCCGCACTTCGGGCAATACGTGTGCGCGCCATCGCTGTAAATGTTGCCTTCGTAGACGTAGTGCAGGCCAGCGTCGCGGGCAATCTGGCGCGCCCGGTGGAGCGTCTCGGGCGGTGTGCCAGGCTTATCCCGCAGCTTGAAATCCGGATGAAACGCGGTGAAGTGCAAGGGCACGTCGGGTCCGAGGTTCGTCAAGATCCACTCCGCCAGCTTCCGCGTCTCGGCGGGATCGTCGTTCAGCGTGGGGATCATTAGATTGGTGATCTCGAACCAAACCTTCGTTTCGTTTTTCAGCCACTGTAGGGTTTCCAGCACCGGCGCCAAATGCGTGAGGGTGATCTTGCCGTAGAAATTCTCGGTGAACGCCTTCAGGTCGATATTTGCCGCGTCGATGTGGTCGTAGATATCGTGAAAAGCTTCGCGCGTGATGTAGCCGTTCGACACCATCACCGTTTTCAGGCCGTGCTCTTTGGCCGCTTTGCAGATGTCGATTACATACTCGCCCCAGATGGTCGGCTCATTGTAGGTAAAGGCAATCGAGTCGCACCCATGTTGCAGGGCCAGCGGCGGCACATCTTCCGGCGGAACCGGCTGCGAGTGCACCTGGTCGTGCCGCGATTTGGAGATGTCCCAGTTCTGGCAGAAAAAGCAGCCCATGTTGCAGCCCGCTGTGCCCATGCTGAATACACGGGTCCCGGGCAGGAAATGGTTCAGCGGCTTTTTTTCAATGGGATCGACTTGCAGCGCGGCGGGCGCACCGTAGCCCAGGCTATAGAGCGTGCCGCCCTGATTGATGCGGATAAAGCAGAACCCGGCTTGTCCGGGATTGATATGACAATGCCGCGGGCAGAGATAGCAGTGGACGCGGCCATTGGCCTCAGGTTCCCACCAGCGCGCCTCGTGGAGGGTTGCCGTTTTCTGGAGGACCTTCAAGTCGCCCAAGGTATCCTCCTTTCACACACATCCATTATACGCCCGCAGTCACAACTATCCGCTTTTCTTGGGGTGCGAAGAACAACTGTGGGAGAAGACTTGCTAGCGGCGCCCGCGCTGAACCCGCCGGCGCTCTGCAGCCCACTCGAGGAACCGCTCCATCTGGGCGCGGTATTTCCAGGCCAAATGGAAGAATTTTCCGGCGTCCATGCCCGCGGCTTCAGCGCCGAGGAAGGTTTCCAGTCGCCAGCGAAGGTAGGGGCTGTTCCAGGGATTCAGGCGGTAGCCCTTTGCCGCAATCCAGTAGTACCGCAATGCGTTCCACATTTGGAGGGAAAGGGTTGCTCGGGTTGCCGCCGCCCTTGCCGTTCTATTCTATCCTCCCAGGGGAGCTGAGAGGTGCTCGTGAACGAGAAGCCAGTTGCGACCGCGCTTCTCCCAAATTCCCGTGTAGCGCACCTCTGCCTCGACGCTTTTTCCGTCCTTGGTCTTCTCGGAGAAATGCATGGAGACGACGGTCCAGGCCACCGTGCCGTGCCGGAATACTTTCAAGTCTTTACCGGCGGTAAGACTTCCGCTGGCCATATTCGCGAAGAATTCTTTTTGCACGCCGTCGTGGTATTCCTTCCAGCCGTGGTACGCGAAGGGCGCGAGGTCGTAGAAAACCAAGCCATTGTCCTTGGCGTAAAACTTCGCCGGAGCGTCCGCATCGCCCGTGCTCCACGCCGCGCAATAGCCGTCGATTAATTTGCGGAATGTGGCGTCGTCCGAAGCTTTCTGCTGTGCGCGAGCCCCGACAAAGGTCAGCAGCGCTCCCGCCAAGGCCATGGCCACGTACAACAGCCAGCGCCACCGTTCACTGGTTCGACCGCCGGCAACCGCCACTCGCGAAGTCATTCTGAAGTCCTCCGTCAAGACCCACAGTTTGAGGCAACTAGAACCTCTGAGATTCCGCATAACCTAGTGCCATTTCAGAATTATTGCAAGCGATAGCGTCATAAAACCCTGGATTCTCTATTTTGTGGCGTCGTTCGCCGACCAGAAACCACCGTTTGCCGGTAACCCCGGCCTCCTCCCCGAATAGCCAATGCATGCGTTCCGCGAGCGCCCTATTCTCGCTCTTGGGCGGGCGAAACGCTCCATCGGGGAGGTCAGCATGACAACGCAAGTTTCCAATGGAAAGGCGAAGCAGGTTCTCGGGGGAGCACTGCTCGCGATTGGTACGGGCGTTTTGCTCGTGCGCACGAGTTCCTTGGCGCTGCACGCCTGCAACCTGCTCCGTGCTTCCGCGCTAGACACGGCCGGAGCTGTCGGTGGGATTGGCTTGGCCGTGCTGCACGGCTTGCAGATCGTGGCATTCGATCACGCTATCTTGTTCTCGGTGGTCTCGAATATATTGGTACTATTCTCGGCGCTTGTGGTTATCGCGGTGGGAATGACCCTGCTGCGTAAGCAATTGGCGAAGGCGTTTGCAGAACACCAGGTAAGTTCGCCCGAGTCATCGACAGGAGACCACTAATGGACTGGGAGCGTGATAAGCGCCCGAGGGACCTGGGAGCCGATATCAAGCGCAGGATCGAGCTTAGGGCTTCTCGTTTTTCGGGACGCCCCGGCGCCTTCCGCGGGGGGTTCATTTGGGGCGCGGTGATTTGTCTCATCGGCGTGGCGATTCTGCTGGATCATATGGGCTTTATCGCCGTCGAACGTCTCTATCGCTTCTGGCCGCTGATTCTGGTTCTTGCCGGCGTGATCAACCTGACGTGCCGCTCGGGCCGCGCGTGGGGCGCCATCCTGCTGCTGGTAGGCATCGTTCTGCAACTCGATGAGCTGGGCATCGCGCACATTCGAATTTGGGACCTTTGGCCCCTGGCGATCATTGCCGTCGGTGCGATGCTCATCTGGAGTTCCCTGGAAGCACACCGGAGAGTCGCCCCCGGCAACCCCGCCTCCCCGGGCACCGGAGATTCCGACAGCACGCTGAATATGGTGGCAGTCTTCGGAGGCAGCGAACGCCGAGTAGGCAGCCAAACTTTCAAGGGCGGAAAGGCGATGGCCGTGTTTGGAGGCATCGAGCTCGATCTGCGCGATGCGATCATCGAAGGCGACGAAGCGGTCATCGAGCTGAACTGCATTTTTGGCGGCGTAGAAATTCACGTGCCCAGAACGTGGAACGTCGACGGCCGCTGCATTCCGCTCTTCGGGGGCTATTCCGATGAGACGCGCCAAGCGGTGGTCACCGACCCCACCACCCAAAAGGAAAAGAGGCTGGTCATCACCGGCACGGTTCTATTCGGAGGCGTGGAGATTAGCAACTAAACGGATTTATGCATCCACTCGTCACGCCCATTAACCGGCTCGGCCTCTACTGGGTCGCGTGGATTCCCCTCACCGGAATTTTGATCTACCTGATGGCCACACCAGGCCGGCTCGGCTGGTGGGAAGCTGCCGTCGTGGTCGTTCCCCTTTGTCTGGTCTATCAATTCGTATGCCTGTCGGCGTGGTATTCCTGCCGCAGTGCGCCCATTCAAAAATCCACTATCCAGCGGCTATCGCTCACGCACGTAACCGCCGCCGCGGTCCTCAGCCTCCTCTGGGTCCAGACCGGGAAGCTGCTGGCGTATGGTCTATCGCGACTGCAGTCCTTTCAGGGACTCGATCGGCGATTTGCCTCACAAGTGCCGGTCCTGTTCGGGGCCGGCTTCTTGCTCTATCTCCTGGCGGTCGCGTTTCACTACGTGATTTTGGCCATGGAGGATTCTCGCAAGGCGGAAACCCGCGCGATGGAGACCAGCATCCTGGCGCGCGACGCCGAGTTGAAGGCGCTCAAGGCACAAGTGAATCCGCATTTTCTGTTCAACAGCCTCAACTCCATCAGTGCGCTGACGAGCATCGATCCGGCCAAGGCC
>JBGOVR010000181.1:0-8453 GCA_041478205.1 Candidatus Acidiferrum sp. | reverse complement strand
GAAGACGGACACCAGCTTCGGCACCGTGCGCCACGAAGTGAAGTGCAAGTTGTGCGACGCGCACCTCGGACACGTCTTCACCGACGGACCTGAGCCGACTGGCTTACGATATTGCATGAACTCCGCCGCGTTGCGATTCCTACCTCAGACCAAATTGCCCTCCGGAACGTAACGCCACGCGGGCGCCGCGGTCGACGAGCCGACTTGAAAACCCCCTCGCCCTCTTTTTTGTAAGAGTTTGATTCGGCGGGACTTAAAGTCCAATGATTTTTATAAGAGTGAGAAATAAAGGAGTTGCGGGTGGATTTTTCGTAAGGGCAACAATACACAGACGCACAAGCTCGTCGAGGTTACGCTGGCTCGGTGACAGGGCAGCGGTCTGCTTGATGCTTGTATTCTTAGTCGGCCTTCCCAGTCATCAAGACATCTATGACGGACAGCTTTTCCGCCGGGATATCGCCATCCCTGAGATTGATTCGGCGGCTACCGCCTGGGGGTGGCGCGTGCCCATCGGGGCCAACCATAGAAATATCAGCACTAAACTCAGTTTGGTGGGTCTTGTTATCAATGGTCGACCGATAGAGAACGCATCCTACATTCTTTGGCACAAAAGTTCCGCCATTGCTCTTGACCGTTTGCTGATCAATGACCAATGGCTGATCGATATGGCTGTCCCACTCAGGTGTTTTCCCGTCGTAAGGAACGTCATAAATCATTGGGAATTCAGGAATGACTACCCAGGGCGGGTGCCATTTGTCTCCACTTCTATCGGCCTCAGCGCGCGCAGGCTGACATATATTCCTTTGTTCTGTTTGCCAGTCGTGTTCGCGGATGTCGCGCTCGTCGGCATTGATTATCTTTCCATAAATTCCAACAATCGCGGGAGAACGGCCAACGTTCTTCAAGGTATATCTCAGTTGAAAGATGGCCTTGGTTTTCCCATCGGTATAGGTAAGCGGACCATATACGTCGATTTTGCTGACTCCAATCCATGGCCGTTCGGTAGCTTCAAGTTGTTTCTCGGCGGTCTTCCATTGGTTACAACTAACGACGGTGTACGTAACTACCGCACCAAAAGCAGCGATTTCCAGGCAAGTCTTAACCTTGCGGATTTCATTCTTGAAATCTACCCAGAGATCGCGGCGAAAATCATTAAGCCCTTGAAAGTAGTGTTTCTTTTCGGTCTCGTTTTCCTTCATTCTCAAGTACCTCGCGCCAAGAATGCTCCTACGGCTATCGGATTCGGATGCAGAGGTCTCACGCTTATCTTCATTGGCGGCTTGTGCCTGTGAAATATACTCGGCATTCTTGTTGGACTTTGAATATGGCGCGCAAAATCAAAGCAGAATACATCGATGGACCTAGAGCAAATGAACGATTTGACCGTGCTATGATCGCACTCTTTCGAGTACCTAAGTCTGTAGTTACAGAGAACATAAAGAAGAAACCCAAAGAAGGCAAGGGTTAGGCCACCTTACGATGGCCTCGCCCTGGCGGGTGGGATAGATTTCAACTTGGGTGGCGCACCCTTTGGAGTTTGGTTTTTCAAAGGGTGTGGTTTCTGACGTTTCCTCGACAAGTGCTTCGACGCTCGGGGAAACCGGAGAGCGGAGGGGCGCCGAGCTATAGCGCTAGGACGAGTCTGGGATTTGTTTCCATTTGCGCACAGGCGGTTTTTCACTTAAAGTGAGCCCTATAAATTACTCGGGCATTATTACAATGGAGCCTGGCAAGCGAGGCGGAAAACCGTGCATCCGCGGATTACGCATCACCGTCTATGACGTGCTGGAATATCTCGCCAGTGGCATGACCCACCAGGACATTTTGCGGGATTTTCCCTATTTGACGGAGCACGATATCCGCGCCTGTCTCGCGTTCGCGGCTGACCGCGAGCGCAAATCGGAGATGCTGAACGCGTGAAGCTTCTCCTCGACGAAAATCTTTCTCCTCGTCTGATCGATCAGTTGTCCGATCTTTATCCCGCCGGTTGCTCCAGGCGCCGACTTTGCTCCTGGGGTTTGATCTTGACGTTTCCCCAGCGCTGCTGAGCCCTCTTCCTCCAGGCTCGGGCCCGACCCTCGCCCACCTATCTCCTTCCCCTTCAGCGAATTACAAGAAATTCCTTGACAACTAACGTACCTGTATGGTAATATTCCGTGTGAAAGTAGCCCAAAGCCCGGCCGCCTCTCTGACTTCTCCGCAGCGCTCCTCCGCGTTTCGTCCCGCGCCTGAAAAAGGCCCCAATTCTCGACAAGTAACCCCTTTAGAATTACGCGCCAGTTTGCTAAGTCCTTTAGAGCTCACTCTTACGAGAGATGCGCCAAAGTGCCCCAAATTGCAGCAAATAACCCCTTTAGAATCAAACGTAAATTTGCTAAGTCCTTTAGAGCTCACTCTTACGAAAAATGCGCCTGCAAGTCCCTTAGAATCCACTCTTACAAAATATAAGGACTTAAAGTCCCATCGAATCACACTCTTACAAAAAAGGGTGGGGGGAGGGAATCGCGGATCAAAGCGATCTCGTTTCCTCGGTCAGGCTCAGAACGGCAAAGACGACAGGTCCACGTTGCCGCCTGAGAAGATCACGCCAAGCTTTGGCCCGCCGCCATCGCTCCGGCCAGGCAAGCCGAGCCCAGCGACCACACCCGGTTTCAGCAGCGGCGCAATCGCCACCGCGGACGACGGCTCGATGATGATTTTCATGCGCTCCCAAACCAACCGCGTCGCCGCGATGATTTCGGCCTCGCTCACCAGCAGGATGCGCTCGACGTGCTCCCGCAGGATCGCGAACGTCCTCGGCGCCAGGGACGCGCGCAGCCCGTCCGCGATCGTGTCGCTCGATTCGATCCCTTGCAGCGTGCCCGTAGTCAGCGAGCGATACGTATCGTCGGCGCGCTCCGGCTCGCATCCGAAAATGCGCACGCCAGGTTGCACGCCTTTTGCGCCCAGGCAACTGCCGCTCAGCAGCCCGCCGCCGCTGACCGGCGCAAGGATCGCGTCCAGATCGCCGATTTCTTCGAGCAGCTCTTTCGCGGCGGTAGCCTGCCCGGCGATGATGCGGTCATCGTCGTACGGATGAACCATCACGGCCCCGGTCTCGGTCTGCACGCGCGCGGCGGTTTCGTTCCGCGAAGACACCGTGGGTTCGCAGAACGTAATGCGTCCGCCATAGCTTTCGATGGCGCGGCACTTCACCGCCGGCGCATTCTTCGGCATCACGATCCATGCCGGAACGCCGCGCCACGCTGCGGCACACGCGACCGCGGCCCCGTGGTTGCCGCTTGATTGCGTGACGATGCCGCGGCTGGCCTCTTCGGCGCTGAGCGAAAAAATCGCGTTCGTCGCTCCGCGAATCTTGAATGAACCCGTTTTTTGCAGATTTTCGCACTTGAAGAAAATCCGCGCGCCCGTCATCGCATCCAGGGAGGCAGACGTCAGAACCGGCGTGCGGTGAATG
The DNA here is from genome assembly GCA_041478205.1 of Candidatus Acidiferrum sp. GTDB lineage: Bacteria > Acidobacteriota > Terriglobia > Acidiferrales > UBA7541 > Acidiferrum. Next base: position 4,996 of record JBGOVR010000181.1, on the reverse strand, counting down.
CGCGGCGCAATCCGCGCATGCGCCTCCCGGATGGCCCGCCAGTCCGGCGGCGCGTAGACAACAGTTTTTGCAGGTGGCGTTGAACTCATGCGTTCCCGTTTCTCAGCTTGGTGCACACTATGCACCGAATCGCAGCGCGACGCCGCATTATGGCACAGTGAAGCTTTCTTCACCGCCGGAAGCATAAGAGAATCGCAAGGAAGGGCAAGAGCCAAAATAGCCGGGAGTAAAGGACAAGCAAGACAGCAGTGGCAGGCCAGAAGCAAAAGGCCGGAAGCAAAAGGCCAGAAACACAAGGGCAGTGGCGTCGCAAAGATTTCTGAAAGATTTGTAACTTGACGATGGCGGTGGCTCTGATACTCTCTAGGCCCCCTTCTCCAATCTTGCGAGAAACCGCGTCATCTCTTCGCGCGGAGGAGGCAACAATGGGAGCAGAACGCCGCCAATTGACCCGCTACAATGTGCGCACACCACTGCGTTTCCGCGCCATAAATTTGACCGCCGACCAAAGCGAACATTTCACCGAAGCGCTGAATGTTTCACGCGGTGGATTTTTCTTTGCCTCCTCGGCTCCTTTGCAAATCGGAATGCCCATCGAGGCCACCCTGCGCATGCCCGCCGAAGTCACCGGCAGCAAAGCGGAAGAGACGCGCTGCAACGCCCGCGTGGTGCACGTGCGGAACCAACCCTACGGGGACGGCCGCATCGGCTTCGGCGCCGAAATCGAAAAATTCCACACCGCCACGGACCGCTGGACGAACTGAGCCGCCGCGCATTCCGGCGGCACAAGCCGGCCGTCGTTCAGGCCGTTGCCTCTAAAGTTCTGCCGCCTGTGATTTTTGAGTGACTAAGGTTTTGCGTCGCGTATCGCGATGATGGTTTTCGCGCTGCCGACGTTTTCAAATCGATCGTACGCGCGCACTGCGATCGTATGCTCGCCGGGTGAAAGTTCGCTGGGCGTGAATTCGTAGCGTTCTTCCGGCGCGTCGCTGATGTTTCCGGCCGGCGCGAAGAGAATCCAGTCGCCGCCATCCACGCTGTATTGCGCGCGCTCGATGCTGCTGGTCGCGTCGCGCGCCGTGAACTTGACCAGGACGGAGCGAACAGGTGGAAGCGTTCCGTCGCGCGTTGTGACGCCGGTCGCCTGGAGCCCCTCGATCACTGGCGGACTGTTGTCCACGATGAAGCGTTCACTCTCCCGAACGGTGGTCAGGGCGCCGTCGGAGGGATTCGAAGGCGTGTCGCTCGCCACAATTCTCAAGTAGTACGCGCCGTCGGGCAGGGAAGTGCTGTCCCAGGAATAAAATTTCTGCTCGAGTTTATCTTTCAGAAGTTTCCATTCCATTTCGCTTTCGCCGCGATAGTAGACCGCGAAGCGCAATTCGTCGTCATTCTCGTCGTGCGCGCTCCACAGAACCGATTGATAGCCTTTCTGGACGAAACCTTGCGGCGGCTGTTCGAACCGCGGCGGAGGACCGCTCTGCGTAATCAGCACTCCGGCCGGATTTGCGGCCTGCGGCATGCGCAGGTTCACGCTCGGCTGTTGTCCGGACGGAATGACGGTGCTCCCCTGCGCGCGAACGCCGGGGTCTTGCACGGCGATGCCGTCGATCACGGGAGCGACGTTGCGCGGCAAATATGCGAGGCTGACCCAATCGATGCCGTCACCCGGGCGGCCGTCGTGAATGACGGCTTTCCACTGCGCGAAGCGCGCGGCGGGGGATTCGGCCCGGGTGCCGGGTTTTGAATACGGCCCGAACCAGCGCGACCATTCTTTTCCGGGATCTTCGGTGTTGCCGGAGCGCACGAAAAACTCCAGGCGCGGCTCGGTTGAAGTGGCGACAGACTTCGAGGGCGTGGCGGGCGGAGGACTCCACCAGTCCAAGCGGCCCCATTGCGAAAAAAGCTGCGCGTCAAACGAGCGGGATTCGTAGGTGCCTTCCGGCTCATATTCCGGGCCGACAGAAAAAACTTTTCCGGGATTCGCGGTGCAGAGGAAAATCTTGCCGTTGGCGTCGCGCGCGATGCCGGTGATCTGCGCGGAGCCCGCCTTGGCAAGCTGCGCGAAAACGCCGCGGCCATCGATAGCCAGGAGAGCGCCGTTGTTGCCGGTGCCGGCAAGCAGCCGCCCATCGGAATTGAGAGCGAGAGCGTAGACCACGTCGTCGCGAGAGTTCCAGAGCTCTTCGGGAGCGCCTTCGGGAGAAATCCGGTAGATGCTGCTGGAAAGGAGAGGCGGAAAAGAAATGAAAGGCGAAGGGCCCTGTTGCAGATTGCCGCCGACCGCGCCGCCTCCGGTGATCGTGGTGGTTCCTTGTGGCGTGGTGATGATGGTTGTTCCCGGTTGCCCGGCGCGCTGTTTTTCGCCGATGGCAGAGACGTAAATGTTGCCGTCGGGTGCGACGGCGAGAGAAGTTACTTCGCGCTTGGAGGTTTCGTAGAGGACGAAGCCTTCGGCGACGGCAGCGTCTTTGTCTTTACGAGCGTTCTTGCTTTCGTTCTTGGGGCGAGTGACGCGAAGAACGCGGCCACTGGGTTCCGTGCCGGCAAGCAGATTCCCGTGGGTGTCGAAGTTGAGGACGCGGATGTGGGCTTCGTCGCTGTTGTAGAAGAGTTCGCTTTTACCGTCCGGCGAGACGGCAAAAACCTGGCCTTTGTCTCCGGTGGCCACGTAGAGAGTGCCGTCGGAGCCGAAGGCAAGGTCCCAAATGTATTTTGTCTTGGGATCGAAGAAGACGGATTTCTCGCCCGAGGCGGAGACGCGATAAACCTTTCCATCGGGAGAGGTGGCCACGTAGAGGGTGCCTTTGGCGTCGAAAGCGATGCACTGCACCGCAAGATCGGTGGATTCAAAGAAGGTTGTGGGCTTGCCATTGGCGTCGAAGCGAAAGACTTTTGCGGGAGAGCCGCCGGCGGCGTATAGCGTGCCCTTGGGATCGACGCGCACAGACCACAGATAGGAAGCGTCGGCATCGGCGAGCAACGTGAACTTTGGCGAAAGCTCGAGGCGGCCGTCACTGCGGACCGCGACGCCGTGCGACGTGCCTTTGAGGAATTCTTCGTAAGTGGATTGGCGCCAGTTGCGGGTGTGCTCGGCATGAAGAAGAGGAGAGAAGAGCGAAGTAAGGAAATAAAGAAGTAATGAGAAGGACGCAATTCGGGCGGGCGATGAGCCCTCGCTATTGAAGGGACGTATTTCGATCAAGCTTTTCAGGCTGGGCATTTGAGAGGTCACCGGATTTGAAGATTGAGAGAGATTACGCCAGTAACGGGACCGCCGAGCGCGACGGAGGATTCGCTGGCGAGGGATTCGCGCAGAACCTGCACGCTGCCGGGAGCGGGACGGCCGTCGATGACATTAATTTCGGATAGCGGGACGTTGGGGAGCTCTTTGTCGTCCCAGAGAATGGTCGGCGATGGCACGAAGAGACCGACGTAGAGGCGGTCGTTGCGGCGTTCGCGGTTCAGAACGCCAATGAGTTGATCGAGACCTTCGGGGCTGCCGCCCCCGCCGGAAAACGCGAAGCCGCGGGAAGCGCGGTTGAGAAGATCGCCGTCGGTGACCAGGACACGAAGGGTGGTGCCGCGAGCAATCTGATCGGGGATGCGCACGGAAGTTTCTTCGATGCGCGCGGCGCCGCGATAAGGATGCAGCAAGACGCGAACGCGAAGGGTTTCGCCGGGAGCGGCTTCCCCTTTTTCGAGCCAAGCGGAGTCGATGGTGAAAGACTGCCGGCCGAGAATACTTTCAACGCGAAGGACAATGTGTTCCACGGTAGGCAGTTCGTAGGTATTTACAAAAAGGCGTGTGAAAATGTTTTGTACGCTCAGGGCGATCGGCAGACCGTCTGGACTGAGGGAGTCGCCGGGTGCGTAAGTGTTTTCAATTTGCACCGGCGCGTGACCCTGGAGGCGAATTTCTCCGGAGAGATGCAGGGTGGTGCCTTCGCCGTAGATGGAGTTTTGCGTGAGACCGTTGAAGGTGGTGAGAGCCACAAGAAGAGGAGTGAGCTTGGGGTGATTGACGAGCTCGAAGTGCAGTTTTTTCTCGGCCGCGCCATTGGCGACGGTGAGATCGAGAGGAATCATGGCGGGAGGAGCGCCCAGTTTTCCGGTGACGGCGGTGAGGTGGTCGCCGGTGATGGTGCCGATGGAGCCGCCGACATTCACAATTTTCGTGGAGGCCAGACTGGAGGAAAGAGTGGTGACAACCCGGCTGCGCGCCATGGGGAGCTGCACATCGCCGAGGCTCAGGAAAGGATGGCCGCAGAGATAGACGCGATCGGCCTGGACGGCGGTAACGGTGCAGGCGGAATTGATGGAGGCGTCGCCTTGAACGAGAACCATACCGGCCATGTCACCGGGCACGAGGTGCGCGTCTTCCGGGCGTGGCGCGGCGGTGCCGCCCTGGGCGGCGACGAAGCCGTAGTTCTGGATTTGCGGCGCAAACTGCTGCAGGGTCGCGGACTGAAAGCCGGAAAAAACGAGCGGCGTGGCGATGGGTTCGAGAGCGGAACCGGAGGGAATACCCGAACGCGATGACGTCTCATTGGGTAGCGCGAACTGTTGGGCCGAGGTGGAGGGCGCGTTGTCTTGCGCGGGAGGACGGAGAACGTCCTCAATAGGCGTGACTCCCGCGATGGCTTCCTTGGTGAAGACGCCGAGTTTGAGGGACAGTGCGCCGGCGAGTTTGCCTTCGATATAGACGGGGCTGCCGCTCATTCCGGCGACGACGCCGGTGTGCTCGACTTTGGGGCCCTTGAGCTGGACGAGAATGATGGACTGTCGCGGGCCGAGGAAATTCGGCATGACGCCGATGACTTCGAGATCGAACTTTTCGATCTGGTCGCCGGCAAAGATGGTGTAGGCGTAGCCTTGCATGCCCGGTTGGACCTGGCTGACGGGGATAATTTCGGTGGATTGGGCGGATAAGTTGGGGGTCAGGGCGGTGCACAGGGCCATGGCGAACGCGAGGATCGCGAGCGGAAGGACCCGG
>JBGOVR010000027.1:0-39170 GCA_041478205.1 Candidatus Acidiferrum sp. | reverse complement strand
TGGGCGGCGAGGATTTGGTCGACGGCCTGGTCGCGCCAGAAGGCGTCGTAGCTGGGATGCTCGAGGATTTTGCGCCAGAAGCCGACCTGTTCGAGGGCGTGGCGGCGGCCGAGCTCGCCGGCGGAGCCTGCCTCCATAAAGACATCGTAATCGTCAAAGTGGCTGGTCCACCACTTAGCCTTGTTGTCGCGCGTGGCTTCCTGTTCGTAGACGTAGCCCATGTTCTGCTGGCGGAAGGCGCCGTTGTGGAACCAGTCGTCGCCCATCCAGCCGTCGACCATGGGGTTCATGGGGACGGAGACCTTGAGGGCGGGGTGAGGATTGACGAGCGCCATCAAGGGGAGGAAGCCGTCGTAGGAAATGCCGAGGATGCCGACCTTGCCGTTGCTTTCCGGGATGTTTTTGACGAGCCAGTCGATGGTGTCGTAGGTGTCGGTGGCGTGATCGACGGGCGTGGGGTTTTGCGGGCCGTGCAGGGGGCGGTTCATCACGTAGTCGCCCTCGGAGCCGTACTTGCCACGGACGTCTTGGACCACGCGGATGTAGCCGCCCTCGAGGATTACTGCGAGAGCGTTGTCGTAGCCATTCAGGATCGGGCCGAGATGGGCGCTTTGCGCGTGGCCGGTGAGTTCGTTCGCGTCGTAAGGCGTGCGGGTGAGGAGGATGGGCGCGCCCTTGGCGCCTTTGGGTACGAGGATGACGGTGTGCAGCTTGACGGCGTCGCGCATGGGGATCATCACGTCGCGGCGGATGTAATCGAAGCTGTCGGTGGCGGGCACGAGCTTCGTGGGCGTTTCGCTGGGGTAGGCCGGGTAGCTGGCTGGCGGCGGGGCGGTCTGGGCCGCGGCCGGTTTGACGAACAAGAGAGTGAGAAGCAGCGGTGCGAGCAAGATCAGAGTGGTAACGCGGTTGATGCGGGTCATAGGAGTCTCTCAGAAATGCGAAGGATGAGGTGCGCCCTGTTCTAAGGATTGAGCGGCGGGATTATATCCCTGGTATGGGTCTGCACGCCAGCTTTGCTGCGCGCTGTGTCGCTGGCAAGGTGTCTGCGCTACGTTACGTTCCAAGGAGGTTGGATTGGAGGCGCGAGTAGTTGTGTTCGTGGGCCCAGAGGGAGAGCGGGATGGCGGCGAGATCGTCGACGATGGGAATGGCGTGGCCGTCTTTGGTGAGGTCGATGGTGCGGATGTAGAACCTGCAGGTGTCGCACGCTTCGACGCGGATGTGGGGGAATTGTTCGGCGATGTAGACGGGGAGCTTGTCTTCTGCTTCTTCGCCGCAGGCGGGGCAGAGAATGCGGCGAAAATCCCATTCGTGGAGGCAAAACGAGCAGACCAGGCGGCGCTTGCCGCCGTCGCCTTCCGGGCGAAGCACGCCGAGCAACGGCGCGGAGTTGCAGAGGGGGCAGACACGCTGCGTAGCTTCGAGCAGAGGCGGGGGCCGGTGAAGGACCAGAAACTCGGCGTAGGGTTGCAAGAAGACGCGCAGAGTGAAGTCCGTCAGCGCTTCCGCGGCGCGTTCTGGCTGTGGCTCTGGCTCTAGCGGGGCGGAGTGCTTGACGCTTCCACCCGCGCCCCAATAGACGGTCAGAAAAGTAATCCAGGCCGCTGGGCCTTGCAGCGAAAGTTGGCGTGCCGCTTCGGCGACCGGGGCGGGTCCCACGCTTTGAAGAAGAGCGAGCAGATCGGGGAAGTGCTGCAAAAGGACGGCGAGATTGAGTTCGGAGCGGAGCCCGTCATTGGGGCCGAGGAGCGGTTGATTGTCGCCGCTTTGCGCAAGCTGCGCGTAGAGGCGCTGCTGAAATGCCGCGAGGTGCTGATAAAAAGTCAAAACTTCCGCGGCGGAGGGGTAGGTCGCTGCGAGGTGTTGCGCGCGGAGGATTCGCGCGCCGTAATCAGGGGCACCGGTTTGCGTAAGCGTCATTTGCGCGGCGTGGATGAACTCACAACCTCTTTATACCATTCCGGATGGTATCTCTTCGCAAATTCCTCGGAAACATCACCCCGGATGACCGAACCGAACGCGCCACGCTCTGCAAAGACGCCCATATAAACGTGAATCAAAAAAAGCCCGATGGTGAGCAGCGCGGCGGAGGCGTGAGTCAGCACGGCCACGTAGCGCAGCCAGCGGAGAGTCCAGGGGATGTACTCTGGGAACCACAAGACAACGCCGCTGAGAAGCAGCAAAATCCCGCACACGAAGAAACCCCAGAAGAGAAACTTCTGGCCCGCGTTGTAGCGTCCGGCGGGTGGCATCTTATCGTCCTGGTTGGTGATGTAGTAGTGCATGGAGTTCCACCACGCCCTATCCACATCGGTCATGCGCATCTGCGATGCCCACATGTTGTACATCTGCAGCACGCCGGCGACGAAAATCAATCCGATCCAGGGATGCAACATGCGCGAAACGGGAGCTCCGCCGAGTACGACGGCGATCCAGAACAGCCACGGGGACCAGAAAGCCAGGCCGGTCAGCAGCAGGTAGATGTAGGAAAATCCCGCGACCCAATGGATGAGGCGCTCGCGAAAGGTGTAGCGCAGGATGTGGCCGTGAGGAAGCAACTGCTCCTGGTGACTCATGGTCGATCACCCTGACGAGGCGCGAGATCTGCCTCTTCCCGGGCCTTGGGACCGTAGCGGAGATAGTGGACGAAGAGTCCGATGAGGCCGCCGATCATGGCGGCGTTGCCGAGCCACTTCAGCGGACCCTTCCAAAGCTTGACGGTCCAGGGGATGTGCGGGTCTTTCGGAAGGCCGCCGTAAATTTCGGGCTGCGTGGCGTCGTGCAAGACGTAGATGACTCCAGTACCGCCGACACCGGGCGGATCGTAGACGCCGGCGTGCGGGAAATTGGAGTGCTCGCGAAGTTGCTTGGCGCGACGCTCGGCAAGTTCCTTCATGTCGTCTTTGGTGCCGAAGTGCAAGCATCCGGTGGGGCAAGACTTGATGCAGGCGGGCTCGAGGCCTTCACTGACGCGGTCGGTGCACAGGGTGCATTTGAAAACGCGCTTCGTCTGCGGATTGAACTTGGGAATATTGAAGGGGCAGCCGGTGATGCAATAGCCGCAGCCGATGCATTTGTCCTGCTGAAAATCGACGATGCCGTTGGTGTACTGGATGATGGCGCCGTCGGCGGGACAAGCGGCGAGACATCCGGGCTCGGCGCAGTGCATGCACTGGTTTTTGCGCATCAGCCACATCAGCGTGCCGTCTTCGCGTTCGTGCTCGTTGAAGAGGATCAGGTTCCAGTAGTTCCAACGGGTCTCCGGCATGGTCTGGTAGGTATTGCCGAAGATGGTTTCGCCGAAGGGCAGATCGTTCCACTCCATGCAGGCGACTTCGCAGGCTTTGCAACCGATGCAAGTGGTGGTGTCGATGAGTTTGCAGACGGTGTATTCGCGCTGGGTATCTTCACCGGGAACGGTTCCGGCATGGCCCGAGATTTTCTGGATGCGCAGTGTGGCTTGGCTCATGCTGATTCCCTAAACCTTTTCGACCTTCACCAGGAAGCCCTTGAATTCGGGGGTGTAGGCGTTCGGATCGACGACTGTCGGCGATAGCGTGTTGGTCAGTGTTTTCGCGGTCTTGCCTTCGTCCTCGGCGATGCCGCGATAGCCCCAGTGAATCGGGATGCCGATCTGATAGGTCTTCTTGCCGTCGATCATCATGGGCTTGATGCGCTTGGTAACCATGGCCTTGGCGATGTAGTCGCCGCGAATGCTGGATACCTTTACTTTTTCACCGCCGCGAAGTCCCATGTCGTCCGCCATCTCGACGGAAATTTCGACGAAGGGTTCCGGAACCAACTGCACGTTCATCGGATTGTTTTTGGTCCAATAGTGATAGTGCTCGGTGAGCCGGTAGGTCGTGCAGATGATGTTGTACCCATCCTTCGGCGATCCGTACTTGTCGTCGGGAGTCTTGAATCGCTTCACCACCGGGTTGTGCGTTTTTCCCGGATGCAGCGGATTGTCGATGGGGCTCTCAATGGGCTCGTAATGTTCCGGGAAGGGACCATCGGCGAAGGCGCCCAGCGGCGCAAAAATTCGCCCGACTCCTTCGGCATTCATGATGAAGGGACCCATGTGATCCTTTGGATTGGAGTCGGCTTTGAAGTCGGGCACGTCGTTGCCGACCCACTTCTGCGCTGCCTCGCTCCACGAAACTTGACGACGCGTGGCATCCCACGGCTTGCCATCGAGATCGCAGGACGCGCGGTTATATAGCACGCGACGGTTGGCCGGCCACGACCATCCCCAGTTTTGGTGCACGCCCATGTTCGACGGATCGGAAGGATCGCGCCGCGCCGTGAGATTGCCCGCTTCGGTGAACGAGCCGGAGTAGATCCAGTTGCCGCAGGTGGTGGTGCCGTCATCTTTCAGCCAGGCGAAGCCGGGAAGCTGCTGGCCGGTTTTGATTTGCTGCTTGGTAGCAGGATCTTCGAGATCGGCGAGCGCTTTGCCGTTAATCTCCTTCAATACTTCGGTCAGGGACGGATTGGACGGATCGGTGTAGCTCCAGGACAGTTTCAAAATCGGATCGGGGAACTTCCCGCCATCTCGTTTGTAGAGATCGCGAACCTTCAAGAAAATCTGCGCGACGATGGCCTGGTCCAGCCGACAATCTCCGGGCATGGGGAGCGCCGCATTCTTCCATTGCAGCCAGCGTGCGGAATTCGTGAACGTGCCGTCTTTTTCCGCGAAGCCCGCGCAGGGCAAGCGATAGACGGTCGTCTGGATTTGCTTCATTTCGTCGGTGGTGATGCCCGGCGACTTCCAGAATTCGCTGGTCTCGTCCGGATAGATCTCGCCGACCACCAGCCAATCCGCTTTCTTCAGCGCGTTGATATTTTTTCTGGAGTCTGGGCCGATGGCGACGCCATTCATGCCAAAGGCAAACAGGCCTTTGACGATGCCGTTGTACATGTTGTCCCACATCTGCACCCAGGAGTAGTTGCGATCGACCTTCGGCAAATAGTTGAAGCCCCAATCCGTTTGTTTCGTGGCCGCGTCGCCATAGAAGGCTTTCAGGAGACTGACCGCGAACTTCGGAGTGTTGCTCCAATAGTTGAAAGAATCCCAGGGTGCGGGCTTGGCGGGCTTCGGCGTGATGCGTTTGATCCAGGCGTCGAAGTTTTCGTCAGCCGGCGTCGGCACCTTCAAGTACCCCGGCAGGTTGTCGAAGATCCCCGCCATATCCGTGGCGCCCTGAATGTTCGAGTGACCACGCAAGGCGTTGACGCCGCCGCCCGCACGGCCCACGTTGCCCATCAATAGTTGCAGGATCGCCGCGGTGCGAATGATTTGCGTGCCGAAGGTGTGGTGCGTCCAGCCGACAGCGTAGATGACCGTAGCGACTTTCTTCATGTCGCCGTCTTTGCGCACGGAAGTGAATAGGTCGGCGGTCTTGAGGAATTGTTCTTTGGGAATGCCGGTGATGCGCTCGACCATCTCCGGCGTGTAGCGCGAATAATGTTTGCGCAGCAGTTGGTAAACGCAATTCGGATTTTGCAGGGTCAGGTCGAAGTCGACTTTTTCCGGCATCGGGGGCAACGGCGGAGGAACGCTGGCTGGCGCCGTTTGCTTTCCGTTGCTTTTAACCGGCGCCGGGCCCGTGCCGGCATAATTCCAGGTGGAGCGGTCGTAGCTCTGTTTCTGCTCGTCAAAGCCGGAGAAAACGCCATCCGTGTCCCCGGGCATCTTGAAATCATTTTTGACGATAAACGCGGCGTTGGTGTAATTGAGCAGGTAATCCTTGGCGATGCGATTGTTTTCGATGGCGTAGCGGACCACGCCGCCGAGGAACGCGATGTCCGCGCCCGCGCGTATCTGGCAGAAAAGATCGGCGACCGCGGCGGTGCGCGTGAAGCGCGGATCCACAACGATCATTTTTGCGTTGCGCGTGCGCTTGGCTTCAATGGGCCACTTGAAGCCGCAGGGATGGTTCTCCGCCGGATTCCCGCCCATGATCAACATCATGTCGGTATTCTTGATGTCGACCCAGCCGTTGGTCATCGCCCCGCGTCCGAATGTTGGTCCCAAACTTGAGACCGTGGGGCCGTGTCAAACGCGGGCCTGGTTTTCCAGGTGCACGACCCCCAGGGCGCGCATCGACTTTACGACCAGGTAGTTGAATTCGTTGGTGTCCGTGCAGCCGCCGGTCCAGCCGATGGATTCGCAGCGGTTCACCGTGTGACCCGCGGCATCCTTCTCGATAAACGTGGCGTCCCGCGTCTTCTTCACGCGCGCCGCGATCTCATTCAGTGCATCGTCCCACGATATATCTTCCCAATCGACGCCACCCGGACGCCGCACTTGCGGCTTCACCAAGCGCCGCGCATTCATGATGTCCTGCTCGAGCGAAGCGCCTTTGGGACAGAGCGTTCCACGGTTGATGGGATGGTCGGGGTCGCCCTCGACGTGGACGACCTGCGCGGTGACGTTCTTGGCCCGGTCGCCGATGGTGTAAATGATCACGCCGCAACTCACGGAGCAATATGGGCAGGTGGAGCGGGTTTCGTTGGCGCGGGCAATCTTGAGTACGCGAAGTTGCGCGTAAGCGGGCTGTAAGTCGAATCCAAAGACAGCCGCGGCAACTCCACCAACGGTCGTGAGTTTCAGGAAATCGCGACGAGTGGGATGCATCGGAGCCCCCGCTCCGCGAGGAACGAGAAGGGCGCAATCTCGCGGAATCACGCTATTGATAGAACGCTTACGGTCATCTGTCAAGTTCATAGTGGATGGCAATTCTGGAAGGGAGCGCTTTGTAACACGAGAGTAACAAAGCAGAAACCCAACGTGCGGCATCCTGTGATTGCTTCCGGCCTCAGTGCATGGCGACCGGGCCGCCCTTCGATTCCGGGCGGTGCATCAGGAATATGAACGGGATCATCAGCAAGAACAATCCAGCTAACAAGCGGAATACCGTGTTGTAGGCCAGCATGCTGGCTTGCTGCTCGACCATTCGGAAGACAGTCTCGCGTGCCTGATGGGCCGCGGTGACCATGTCCCCGCCTCTGCTCATGAACATTTTCTGAAGCGCGCTCAGCATCTGGCGCGAGCTGGCATCGTAGGGATTCACGTGCCGCCCCAGAACGTTAATGTTCATCTGCGTGCGGCGCACTTGTATGGTATTGACCGCGGAGATTCCGATGCTGCCGCCAAGATTGCGCACCAAATTGAACAGGCTGGTGGCGTTGCCCATGGTCTCCTTGGGTATGGGAGCCATGCTTGTCGTCGTCAACGGAACGAACAGAAAACCGAGTGCCAGGCCCATTTCAAATTGCGGCCAGAAATAATCCCAATACCCCGCCTGCAAATTGAGCCGCGAGAATTGAAAAAGCGTCATCGCGCAAACCAGCATTCCTAGGGTGAGCAGCTTTCGTGGGTCGAACTTGGTCATGATAAGACCCACGATAGGCATGGCGATGAACGATCCTAGTCCGCGGGGCGCCATCGCGATGCCCGCTCGCAACGCCGGATACCCGAGCAGGGTCTGGAGCACCAGGGGAATGAGCACGGTGGTGCTATAAAGCCCCACGCCCAACATGGCCATCAAGAACACGCCAGTGGAGTACGTGCGATTTTTGAAGACACGCAGATTCACGACCGGCTCCGCAATCCGAAGCTCGTAGAAAAGGAACGCGGCCAAGGCCACGACGGCAACCACGGCCAGCACCGCGATCCAGTTGGTGCCGAACCAATCTTTTTCCTGACCCTTGTCGAGAACAACTTGCAGCGTCCCGATGCCCACGGCCAGCATGCCGATGCCCCAGTAGTCCACCTTCGAAGAAACTCGCCGGATGTACGCGGGGTCGAACACAAACATCCGGGTCATGACGATCGAGGCGATCCCAATCGGCACGTTGATGTAAAACACCCAGCGCCAACTGTAGCTGTCCGTCAGCCATCCGCCGAGAACCGGTCCGAGAAGCGGAGCCACGACGATTCCCAATCCCCAGAAGCCCATGGCCTTGCCGCGGTCCTCCAGTGGAAATGATTCGAGCAGCACCGCCTGCGAGATGGGCTGCAAACCCCCGCCGCACGCGCCTTGAATCACGCGGCACACGATCAAGAACGGCAAGCTGGGCGCCAGCCCGCACAAAAAAGACGCGATTGTGAATCCCGTCACCGACAGCAGCAACATCCGTTTGCGGCCGAAGAAATTAGAGAGCCATCCGGTCAGCGGCAAAATGATGGCGTTGGAAACCAGGTAGGAGGTCAGCGTCCACGTAGCTTCGCCTACCGTGGCGGACAAGCTGCCCGCTATGTGCGGCAAGGAAACGTTCACCACCGTGGTGTCCAGCACCTCCATGAAGGTGCTGAGCATGACGGCAACGGCGATAATCCACGGATTGATATGTTGAGGATTTCGAGACGCGTCCTCGGGCATTCGAGACCTTTCGTCGGGAGGAGACGAGCGCCAAAGTTACCGCAGACAACGAAAGCACAAAAGAGCCGCCCGACGATACCATTTTCGCGCGCACGGTTTCATTGCCCATGCTTTTGCCGTGCGTTTCACCTCCCCGCATGGGCGGCGTCACGCTCAGCAACGGAGTCCGGCTCACGACCGGAAGACTATATATAAGGACGCCATCCAAGGTTTGATTCGATGTGGTGGAGTGAAATTCACTCGTACCGCAGCGCGATCATGGGATCGATGCGCGAAGCTCGCCGGGCAGGCACATAACTGGCGATCAATGCGACCGCCACGAGGAAAGCGCCCGCCGCCACGAGCGAAAGCGGATCATTCGGCTGCAGCCCAAACAGCAGCGTGCTCGCGCCTCTGGTTGCGGCAAGGGAAAGAAGAACCCCAACCCCAACGCCGAGCGCCAGGAGTCGCAGCGTTTGGCGAATGATATTGCCAACTATGTTTTGCCGGCTCGCGCCCAGGGCCATGCGTATGCCGATTTCATTCCTGCGCGTCGCGATGATGTAAGAAATAACTCCATAAAGTCCGATCATGGCCAGCAGCGCCGCCAAGGCGCCGAAAAATCCGGAAAGCAACGCCATCATCCTTTCCCGCACAAGCCCGTTCTGAATGTCTGTCTGGAAGACGTGGAATTCGGTTTCGATTTCAGGATTCACCTGGCGGAGTTTTTGCCGCACCGCGGAGATCATCACGGACGGCGGCGCCGAGGAACGGAGGAACAGGTGTGACCAGGTGCCCGGCGCGGAGAACTGCGATGCGGGGCCGAAGCTCACCGGCGGCGTGGCCTCGCGCAAGTCCGCGTACTTGGTGTCTTTCACCACGCCGATGATCTGGTATTGCGTTCCGGGAAAGTCCGGCTCCGAGCGGGTGCGCAGTGTTTTTCCAATCGGGTTTGCACCGCCGAGAAGCTTCCGGGCAAATGTTTCGTTTACGACCGCGACGTGGGGTGAGGTTCGCGTGTCGCGATCGTTGAAATCGCGGCCGGCGAGCAAGGGAATTTGCATGGTCTGGAAATATCCGGGACTCACCCAAGTGAACTTCGATGTTCCCTCGGAACCTTCGACGTTTACGCCAAGCGACCAAGTGCTGCCGCTCAAGGGCACATGGGTCGCCGTCGCCGCCGCTTCTACCTGTGGGATTGACCGGACTTGCTCCAACAAATCGCGCACGAAGGGTGCATCGCGCTCGGGAGGTAAATGGAGTCTCGCGAAATTTAGGAAAGTGAATACAATGTCTTTCTCGCGAAAGCCCGGGTCGAGCGTCATCAGGTTTCGGAAGCTGCGCACAAATAACAGCGCCCCCACCAGCAGCACCAGCGACACCGCAATTTGCGAAACCACCAGCGTCCGCTGGAACGAAAACCGTCCGCGTCCCGCCGTCATTCCGCGGCCTCCGGCCTTCAGCGCGGTGCCCGGCTCGGCTCGCGAAGATCGAAACGCCGGCGCGAGGCTGAACACCACGCAGGTGGACACCGCGATCGCGGCCGTAAAAGTCAGCACACGCCAGTCCGGGCTCAGGTCAAGCTGCAGCAGGTTACCTTCCGTGCTGAGGAACCTCACCACGCTCCGGCTGAATACGCTCGCCAAGCCGAAGCCCAGAAATGCTCCACTGCCCGCCAGCACCAGGCCTTCGGAAAGCAATTGCCGGATGAGCTGCCAACGCGATGCTCCCAGCGCCAGCCGCACGGCCATTTCTCGCTCCCGTGTGCTTGCGCGCGCCAGCATGAGATTGGCGAGATTGGCGCAGGCGATCAGCAGCACCAAGCCGGTAATTCCCATCAGCAGCCAGAGCGACGTGTCGTACGTCTTGCGCAGCTCGCTTACGCCGTTTCCCGCGGGATACGCTGCGAGTCGAAATCGCCGGTACCTGTCCAGGTAGGAAGCGCTGTATCCATCCGGTACGGTCACCTCAATCAGCCCCGGACTGATGGAATCCAACTGCGCCGAGGCCCGCGCCAAAGTCCAATCCGGTTTTAGGCGTCCGATGACCCATATCCAGAAAAAGTCGCGACGCGTCAGCGCCTCGTCGCCGCCTGGGCTGTAAGCGGTGACGGAGCAAAGCGGCACGGCGAAATCGAATTTCTTTCCAACCTCAAGGCCAAAAAAACCTGGCGGCGTCACGCCGAGCACTTCCGTCGGACGGCCTTCAATCGTCAGCGTGCTACCGATCGCAGAATCCTGCCGGCCAAACTCGCTCTGCCAAAGGGCATAACTGATCACAGCGCCCGGCGTTCCGCAGCCGGGGCGGTCGTCTTCAGCGGTAAACAAGCGGCCTTTGATGGGAGATACGCCCAGCGTCGCGAACATCTCTCCGCTGACCCAAAGACCCTGAGCGCGCCTCTCCTGGGAACCTTGGCCCAGATGAAAATCATTGCTGTTCCAGGCAAACATGCCGGAAAAAGCCTGTTGATGCGCGCGGATTTGCTGCCACAGCGGATAGCTGAGCTTGGTCTCGTCCGCGCGGATTCCAAAATCGCGATTTCCGCCTCTGATTTGCACGGAGGCCAGCGATTGCGGATCCGCGACCGGAAGGCTGCGCAGGCGGACGGCGTTGAACAACTGAAAAATGGCGGTGTTCGCGCCGATACCCAGCGCGAGTGTCAGAATCGCGGTAGCCGTGAAACCTGGGCTCTTGCGGAGAGAACGCAGAGCGAATCGCACGTCTCGCGGGAGATCTGACTTCGGCGGGATCATGGAAATCACCATTCCTCGCGCTTCGACATATACAGCTACGGGTCGCAGAAGGTCAAGGCGAGCACTGCGGCTTCTGGAAAGCGGACGCTCAAGCTGTCCGTTTCCGCAACGCGGCGTCCCAATATCGGCATACGTCGCCGCGATCTACATTTCTCCGCCCACGATAAGTTCTGCCTAACCATCACAGTACGCCCGCTGGCAATGGAACACTATTTGCTCCGTCTAGCACAACATTCTGCCGCAGAGGTGTCTATGAGCTTTGTCCGGAACGACATTTACCTGGCAGCCCGCCTTCTCGCAAAGACGCCGCGTTTCACCGCCGCGGTCGTCCTGACGCTGGCCATGGGCATCGCCTCGAACACCATCATCTTCAGTGTCGTCCACAGCGTCTTCCTCCGCCCCATGCCCTATCCGGAACCCAGCCGCCTTGTGTATGTCTCCCAAGCGTACCCAGGTTTTCCCGAAGGGGGCGGGCAATTCAGTTATCCCATTTATCGCGACATGCTCCAGCAGAATTCCACCCTGGACGCCCTCGCCGCTTACCAAGTGAGCGGACCACTCGCGCTCACGGACCGCGCCGAGCCGGTTCGCGTGCCCATCACGTATTGCACGCCATCCTACTTCACACTGCTGGGCATACGTCCCGCGCTCGGCCGCGTCTTCCGCGAAAACGAAGATCGCTTCGGCAGCGGCGAAGCCGTCGTTGTTTTAAGCAACGGCTTCTGGCAGCGCCAGTTCGGCAGCAACCCGAACGTCATCGGCCAGACCATCCATTTCAATGACCATCCCTTCACCGTCGTCGGCGTTCTGTCCGAAGATTTTCGCGATGCTCTTTACGAGCAGGAGTTCGGCGAACAGGGCGATGCCTGGATTCCTCTTGGCCTGGCCTACACCATGACTGGCTTCTCCAATCCAACTGATCGCATCCAGGCAATTCTTTGGGGTATCGGTCATCTCAAGCCCGGCGTCACTCCGATGGAAGCCCGTGCCGATGTTTCCGCGCTCGGCAAGCGCTTTGAGAAAACGTATCCAGACACATTCCGCGGCTACGGCCTCGTTGCACGCCCCCTCAAGGATCAACTCCTCGGAATGTTGTATGCGCCGGCCTGGATTCTCGCCGCCGCTTCCGCGTTTCTTCTCTTGATTGGCTGTGCCAACGTCGGCAATCTTCTTCTAGCGCGTCTCCTCACGCGCCAGCGCGAGCTTGCCGTTCGCGCCACCCTGGGTGCCTCTCCCGCTCAGCTTGCTTGGCATCTGCTTATTGAAAATGCCCTGTTGCTGCTTCTCGCGGGTACTCTCGGCCTCTTGCTCTCCATTTACGGCATGGATGCTCTGCGCTACTGGGCCGCTGCGCATCTCCCTACCGTGATTCGCGTGCAAGCAAACAGCTCGGCGCGTTTCGCGTCGATCTGTATTTCTCTTGTCACCGGCGTTCTCTTCGGCGTCGCTCCCGCCCTCGTCGGCTCGCGCGTGGACTTGCGCGACGCGCTCAATCAATCCGGCCGCCAGGGGCAAAGCCTTGCGCGCCGCCGCAGCCAGAAAATTCTCGTGGTTGCGGAAGTGGCACTCGCGCTCGTTCTTCTTGCGGCTGCAGGGCTGCTCAGCGACAGCTTTCGCAAACTCACTTCCACAAACCTCGGTTTCAAAACCGCGAACCTGCTGACGCTTCGACTCGATCTTCGTTCCGCCCGCTACACCGATCCGCCCGCGCGCGGGCGCTTCGCAAAAAACCTCGTGGAAAAACTCGAAGCGCTCCCCGGCGCGGAGTCCGCGATCCTCTGGGGACCCAGCATGCTTGGCCACGCCACTTGGGTCTACATCGCTTATGCGGAAGGTACTTCTCCCGAAGATCCCAACGCACGCCTCATGATGGGACGTCACAGCGTCAATCCTCGCGCGCTGAGAAATCTCGGAATTCCTCTCCTCAGCGGCCGCGAAATCACCTGGCAGGATTCCGCCGACCAGCCCTTCGTCGCGGTGATCAGTGAAAGCGTCGCGCAAAAACTTTGGCCCGGCCAAAATCCGATCGGGAAACGCATGCGTAGCGCCGAAGGGAATTTTCCTTGGGTCACGGTGATAGGCGTCGCTCGCAATGCCCATCAGAGCCAACTGATGGATCTGAATGATGCAGCGGCGGGCATACAGCCTCAGGGCTTGGGCCCGCAGTACGACGCGTACTTTCCTTACCTGCAGCGGCCGAATCCGGGGCTGACCTTTGCTGTCCGCACTTCCGCGGACACGCGCTCCATGTCTCAGGCGGTGAAGGAAGCGGTGCTTTCGCTCGATCCCACGTTGCCGGTGTACGACCTGCGCATGTTGGACGACCGGCTGGCGGAGCAAGTCGCGCCGGTGCGCACGATCGCGATGCTATCCGGCGCGTATGCGGTGCTCGCGTTGTTCCTTGCCGCGTTCGGGCTGTTCGCCGTACTTGGGCACGACGTGAGCCAGCGGACGCAGGAGATCGGCATCCGCATGGCATTGGGCGCCTTGCCGCGTTCCGTGCTCACGCTGATCCTGCGCGAGGGCCTTGCGCTAACGCTCGCCGGACTCGTGGCCGGATTCATCGCCGCGCTGTTCGTTACGCGCGCGATGCAGGCGCTGCTGTTCGGCGTCAGTGCCGCCGAGCCGGTGGTCTTCGCCGGCATTGCGATCCTGCTGGTGGGCGTCGCCGTGATCGCTTGCTGGATTCCAGCACGGAGAGCGATGCGGCTCGATCCCATGGCCGCGTTGCGGCAGGACTAACGCGTCTTTCTCAATGACTTGGAAATCCGCCAAGGCTAACGGGAATTAGTCATCTGTCACCCACCATCTCCAGAACGGCTCCGCCGTGAGTCTGCAGCAGAACGGTAGGCTGGCCGGGCCGCGTCAGTACCACCCGGGCGTTTGCCAGGCTGTTGTTGGCCACCTCGAAGCTGGCTGAACAGTCGGTCTTCAAATATGGCAGCCGGTGGATGCTTCTTCCCGTGCCATCGATGGTGACTTCGATTTGGCGGCCATTTTTCCCTGGAGCGCGAAAGCGCCACTCCAGCGAATTGCGGTTTCGGAACTCTTCGCGGAAGTCCTTGAACTGCAGGGTCTCGGCGCCATGCCACAGGAGCGCCTTGCGAAAAACAAGTCCCATGGGCATCTCATAGACGAGAGCTTCGAGTGTCGAGAGAGAACCATCTGGATTGGCGAACACGACGTGTGTCCAGGTCCAGAAATTGCGGTGGCGCACGCCGCAGTTGTGCCCTTGCACGCCGATGCCGAGGTGCTCTCCGCGGAAGATGCGGCCATCCAGTGTGATCTCTCCGGAAAACCGCGCGTCCGAGTGTGGCGTTCGCGAAAAACCGATCCAGCCTTTGTTGCTGAGGCTCGCACGGAAGCGAGAGTGGTATCGCAAGTCCCACCGAATTTCGTGGCCACCGACGCTCATCTGGCCGCGACAGGACTGCTCATCGATGAAGTTGCCGTCGGCCGAGAATGCGAATGGAGACTGATGCCGGGCGCTCAGGGTCAGTTCTTGCAAAAGGAATCCCTGGATCCAGTGCTGTGGATCCGCATCGCGCGGGAACCACGCGGCCCATACTTGCACTGGCATGCCCTGCGGATGAGCGTTGCATCCGAGACGCCCCGGGTTCATCAGGAGATAGCGGAACCACCACGCGCCGCTGCCGTCGGCGAGACCCAAACGCAGGAACCAGACCTCGTAGCGCCGCTTCATGGAATGCGCGGAGTAAACTTCGTTGAGGGTCTTTAGCATCGGCAACTTAAAAAATGGAAACGGTTATTTTGCGGTTGCGGAGGCTGCTTGCGTGGGCGGCGCGTCTGCGTCGCTGACCGCGGCGGTGGCGCGGTAACGCACGAGCAGTAGGGTGAGGTCGTCCGCTTGGCTCGCGCCGCGCGCAAAATTCTCCACGGACTCGAGCACGGTTCTTTGCAGCTCGTCGAGGGGCGTCTGCATGTGCCCGGTGAGGACTTGGCGGAGGCGCGGCACGCCAAAGAGCTCTTCGCTGGGGTCCATGGCTTCGGTGACGCCATCGCTGAAGAGCACGAGGGTGTCGCCGGGTTCGAGCTTGAGGCACACCGCCGTGTATTCCGCTTCGGGGACCAGCCCAACGGGATAGGAGCCCTCGGTGAAGACATCCTCGGCGACGCCGCGGCGGATGAGGAATGGCGAGGGATGCCCGGCGTTGATGTATTCGAGATGGCCTTCCTCGTCGAGAATTCCGAAAAACATGGTGGCGTAGCGGCCGACCTCGGAATGGTCGCACAGGAAGCGGTTGATGTGATTGAACACGCGCGCGGGATCGGTGCCGAGAGTCATGCCGGAGAGCGCGCCCTGCAACATGGTGGTAAGCAGCGCGGCGCCGAGTCCTTTGCCGGAAACGTCGGCGATGAGGAACGCGGTGCGATTGTCGCTGAGCGGGAAGACGTCGAAGTAGTCTCCCCCGACCGAGAGACAAGGGAAATTGATGCCGCTGACGGAGAGATGCGGGTAGTCACGGAAGTTGCGCGGCAAAAGAGCCTGCTGAATATCGCGCGCGATGTTGATTTCCTGCTCCATGCGCTGGCGTTCGCGCTCGCGTTCGACGAGGCGCGCGTTGTCGAGAATGCTGGCAGCGTCGGCGGCCAGCGCGTCCAGGATTTGGCGATCGAGTTTCGAGAAGGCCGCGGGACGCCGGGAATCGAGATACACCACGCCCAGAAAATCGCCGCGCTTGATGTTGATCATGGACTGATCGGTGTTCGCGCGAGACATCGCAAAAAGCGGGATGACCACGACGGCGCGAAGCCGCTGCGACACGATACTCTGCGCGGCCTGCAGGTCCATATCGGCCTGCGCCAGATCTTCGGTGATAACCGCGGACTGCTTTTTCAGTGCGAGCTGAATGGCCGTCTGGCTCGGCTGGAGGCTCTCCGGTGGGAGTCGCAGGCCACCGCTGCGGCGTGCGAGGCGCACCTTTAGCGTGCCTTTGTCGTCGACTTCCAAGAGCAGGCCGCGATCGGCATCCGTGACGGAGACGGCGTAGTCCAGCATCGAGGCGAGAACGGAATCGAGCGGCAGCTGCGAGTGCAGCAGCGTGGTGGCTTCGAGAAGAAGATTGAGCTTGCGAAGTCCGCCGCCGGTGGGCTCCGAGCTGGTGATGTGCTCAATGCGCGTGAGGAGTTGGGGAAGCGAGTCCGTGCTGGCGTTGGCCGCCGAGCGATAAATAATTTCGTAAGAATCGTCGAGTCCGAAGGTGATGGAGTCGCCGTCTACCAGCTCTCGGCTTTCCACCTTTTCGCCGTTGACGAACAGGCCGCGGCGCTGGCCGCGATCTTCGATGTAGTATTTGTTGGCTTCCGTGACGATTGCGCCGCAATTGCGGGAAATGCGGCGATCGGCAAGCTGAAGATGATTGCCGGTTTCCGCGCCGCGCCCGATCAGAAAAGGCACCTGGGTGACGCGGACGTAACGCCGCGCGCCGTCGGGGGATATGACCTCGAGTACCGTCAAGGCGAGATTGGGAACGGTGTCCGGCATAGGCGGATCGCTGGCGGGATTGTAGCATGGAGGCGCTGAAGAAATGGGGCGCGGGGCGTGATGCGGGCCGCGTAGGCACGCGGAGCGCAGGCAGGAAACATTTGTTCCCATCTGCCCCTTTCGTACCCTGTCCTAGGTACCTTTGCTCCATTTTCACGAAACATTTGTCCCGGTACCGTGGAGTTGCGCCTGACTCTGACGTGTATTTTTGCGCATGGATTGCGGCGCACATCCTCGTTGTGAGTGTGATTTATGAGCGAGCCTGGAAAAGACTTGCAAGTTCTAGTGGTGGACGATTCGTCGGTGTATCGCAAGCTGATCACCGACACGCTGTACTACCAGCCCTATTCGTTGCTGGTGGCCAAGAGCGCGGGCGAGGCGCTGGAGCTGTTCGCGAAGCATGCGCCGGCGATTGTGCTCACCGACTGGATGATGCCCGACCTTACGGGACTGGAGCTGTGCCAGCGGATTCGTAACGACTCGCAGAGTTCCTATACCTACGTTATTTTGCTGACGAGCATGACCGAGAAAGACAGCGTCGTGAAAGGCTTGGATGCCGGCGCCGACGACTACCTGACGAAGCCTTTCGATCCCGGCGAACTGCAGGCGCGCCTGGCGGTGGGGAGCAGAATTATCCGATTGCACCGGCAGATCGAGGCCAAGAACCAGCAGCTCGAAGAGACCAGCCGGATCGATCCTCTGACGGGCCTTCCCAACCATCGGGCGATTCAGGAGTGGGCGACATGGCAGCTCAAGGGCGCGGCACAGCACGGTTTTCCGGTGTGGGTGGTGCTCGCCGACGTGGATGGGTTTCAAAAACTGAATGACACGCACGGCCGGGAAGCGGGCGACACTGTTCTGAAGGATTTCGCGCAAATCATGAGGGACAATTCACGATCGTCCGACATCTGCGGGCGCGTGAGCGACGACGAATTTATCTTCATCTTGACGCATGTCTCCAAGGAAGATCTTCCCGCGACGATTGAGAAATATCGCCACTATTTCGAGCAGCACACCTTCTCGCATGATGGACAGAGCGTGGCGGCGACCGCTAGCTTTGGGGCAGTAGGATTTGCGGGCATGGAAGCGCCGGACTTTGTCACGCTGGTGCGGCACGCGGACCACGCACTGTTCGCCGCGAAACAGGCCGGCGGGAATCAGATCAAAATAGTGGGCTAGGCAAGACCTGCATTGGTTTCGCGGTCTTTCCTCCGCAAGGAATGTGCCCGCTCAAAAACGGCTGTCGAGCGATTTCTTCATAATGCGACATGAAAGAAATTGCTCTGTTCCGGCGAGCGTGCAGAAGAGCGTTCCTCCAGTTTTGACACCCATTGGCACGTTTCGCAGTCATGAACGTGGTTGCGCAGGACCGAGTAAGCTCTGGCGTATCTCGCCTGGAGTCTGCGGAGTTCGTCGTCCATTTTCTTTCCATGCCAACCACATTCGCGGATCTCAGCACGTTGCTTGTTCCAAATCTGGCAAGCGCTTTGACAATCTTCTAGAAGTTTCTCGTACAGGGTACAAACCGCTGTTTTGACAGACAGTTCTGCGTTCATTTTATCCCCCATCCATTTTGAGCTTCCCGATTGCTGACGCATTCGGTGCGCCATTTAGCTAACTCGCGAGTTTTCCGTGGTTTGGAGCCGCGAACGGCGGCACTGTCGGGGAGAACTGGTACGCAACCCTTACCGCTCTTTTCGGGGCGATTTGTACATTTTACCGGGCGACACGGTCGAAGGTGCACAACTAGTTTTAGTACGTATGGAACTGTTGTAGTGGAAACCATGTAAAATCTGCCGGTATTCGCCTCGAAGTCGAGTCCCAGAGAGATCATTTTCGGGCAGAATGTCTCTCTTTGTCTTTTTTTTTCAATGCTTTAGAAGGAGTTAGCAACTTGGTGGTTGGAATGTGGGTTTCTACTTGCAGCCGTCCCTTCGGCTGCTAACTTTGATCTTATGAGACTGGCGAAACTATTCGGGCTGCTGTCTCTCCTGCTCTGGCTCTCACCGCGGGCGAAAGCAGATGTCACCATTCTGCTGGAGGAGCCCTACAGCTACGACGGAGCGCTGGCCGGAACGGGCCACGCTGCCGTCTACTTGACCCGCGTCTGCGCTGCTTCTCCTACCGAGCTGCGGCGCTGCCAGCCGGGAGAGCCCGGCGTGGTGATTGGCCGCTATCACCGAATCGCCGGCCGCGACTGGATCGCCATTCCTCTATATCCGTATTTGTATGCGGTCGACCGGCCGGAAGACATTCCACTTTTCGCGGATGCCAAGCTGGAGGCTTCTCTCCGGGATCAGTATCGCCGCAAATATCTGAGAGACATCGTGCCCGATGGACCTTCGGTCCCGGGCGGCGATTGGTATGAGTTAGTCGGATCGGCGTACGACCGGACTCTATACGGTTTCCAGATCGAGACCACTCCTGACCAAGATGACGCGTTCATCGCGCGGTACAACGACAGTGCGAACCGTGAATCGTACCTGCTCGTGTCACGGAATTGCGCGGATTTTGTGCGTGACGCCGTCAATTTCTATTATCCGAAGGCGGCCAAGCGCAGCCTGATCGCCGATCTGGACGTATCGACACCGAAGCACGTGGCGAAGTCGCTGGTGCAGTACAGCACGCGGCACCCGGAGTTGCGCTTCACGACCTTCGTGATTCCGCAAGTGCCGGGTACCATCCGGCGCAGCAGACCGGTGCACGGACTAGTTGAATCGGTGTTCAAAGCGAAAAAATACGAGTTGCCGCTGCTGGCGTTGCAACCCTTCGTTGCGGGCGGGTTCGCAGTAGCGTATGTGGCCAGCGGGCGTTTCAATCCGGCGAAAAATGCCATGGTTTTCGCGCCGGGTGGCGAGCTGAATGCGCCCTTGAACGCTCAGGAACGACGCGCGTATTGGAAAGGTCTCGACGAAGTGACGCGGGCGAAAGCCGAGGTCAACCCAGGACGCGAAGAAGCATCCTGGCAGCATCTTTTGGCGAACGCCCAGCTGGAATTAGATATGGGTGGCCGGCCGGTTTTGCAGGTGCGATCCGGCGACAGCCTGGTGGAAGTAGGAATCACGCGAGACAACGTCTTGAGGGGTTCCGCGCCTCGTGAACTCGCGCAGGAGCTTCTGGTGGCGCGGCTCCGCGAGGAATTGCGAAGTGGGAGCCCTCCCAGGACATCGGAAACCGAGGTGCGCAAAGATTGGGAGCTCCTGAAGACGGCGTTTTCTGGCAAGCCATCGGATGCTGAGGTTCGTGCCGGTTTGGAAGTTTCCGGCCTGCCAGAGACCGCGGACTGATTTCTCTCTGCGCTTGAAGTTCGGCCTTTAAGACCAAACGATTGTGACCACGGAAAAGGGCTCCGGCATTTGCCGGAGCCCTTCTTATTTGCCGCAGGCAACCGAGCGAATGAGTTGGCGTTCCGCCAGACCAGGTGCATAGCGGGAAGCGTGTGTGATAGTTTCTGACGCCGGATGCGAGTTGGACGAGACAGGCAAGAAAATCGAGCGCAGGAGAAGACCATGAAGAAACAAGCGATCTGGTTTCTGGTTGTGCTGGCGGGGTTGGCCAGCTTGATGAGCGCAACCCCAGCACGAGTTTCAGCGGCCGACAAGCATCCATTCAGCATCGACGATTACTCAGCGCTCCGGAGCGCGCGCGCCGTCGCCGTCTCGCCGGACGGGAAAACGATCCTGTATCAGGTGAGCTTTGACGGAACCACGGGCCCCGCGAACAAACGCGAATGGCACTTGATGGACGCATCTGGAGAGAACGCGCGAAAGCTCGACCTGCCGGAGAGTTTCGAGCCGTCGGGCTTCACGAAAGAGGGAAGCGCGCTTTACGGCGTTTACCCGGTTGCAAAGCTGGGACAGCTCGCGATCGTGCCGCTGATCGAGGGTAAGCCGACGCAAATCCTGACGCTGCCCTCCGGAATCCGCTCCGCGACGATCTCGCCGGATGGCGCACGGTTCGCCGTGCTCGCAGACCCGCGCAAGAAGGATCCGCTAACAGAAGTGCACACGGTCGTGGAAAACGACGAAACGAGCTTGTATGTGGTCGGTGTGAACGGCGCCGACGGCGGCTGGTGGTGCCCGGCGCTCAAAGACATCACGGACATCGCCTGGTCCGCCGATGGTTCGCAGATCGCGGTGGTTACGCAGTGGCCAAAGATGGGACATCACGAATTGCATTCGTTCGTGGATATATGCAGCGCTGGAGGAGCGCGCCGGCTAGCGGAAATTCCCAATGGGACAAGCGGCATTGCGTGGGCGCAAGGCGGCCAAGAACTGGTTTTTGCCAGTACGAGCACCGCGGTCATCACTCCCGAGCACGTCTGGACGGTGCCGGTCAGCGGCGGGCAGGCCATCGACCGCACTCCGAACCTCACGAGCACCGCTGTCACGGTGGCGTCTGATCCGCGCGGCACCGTATGGGTGGAAATGCACAAAGGCGTGATCACCGAAGTGGACACGTATCGCGATGGAAAGCTCGGCACCGCGTATCGATGGCCCGACGGTGTCGTCTCCGGGCTTCCTGTTTATACGATGATGGCATCGGCGCCCGATGTTTTGGCGTTCAATGTCGGGGATCCATCCCATTCATTCAACGTTGCCGTCCGTCGCGGAGGAGAACTGCAAAAAATCACGCACGAGGGAGACGATACTCTGGCGAAAGTGAGCCTCGGCGAAGCCAAAGCCGTGTACTGGACCGCGAAAGACGGCACCAAGTTGGAAGGCATCGCCACGTTCCCAGCGGACTACGCTGCTGGCAAGAAATATCCGTTCCTGGTCCTCCCGCACGGCGGTCCGGAAGCTAACGACGAGCTGGAATTGGACGCTTTCGCCCGGATGATCTCCGGATTGGGGTACGTGGTGCTGCAACCGGAATATCGCGGCTCGACCGGCTATGGTGCCGATTTTCTGGTGGCGATTTATCAGCATTTCGGCGACCGCGCCTACAGTGACGTGGACAGTGCGACGGATTTCGCGATTGCCCAGGGATGGGCCGACCCCAACCGTCTGGCGATTTTTGGCTGGAGCGCCGGCGGCTTCATGACGTCCTGGACGGTGACCCAAACGCATCGCTATCGCGCCGCGATCGAGGGCGCGGGAATCACGGATTGGCTCAGCTTCATTCCGACCAGCGACACCTGGCAGGTGGACTACGACGCGCGATTGCAGGAAAAGGATTCCACGCCGATGCTGCAGTTTTCCGCGGTGATGCACGTTGATCAAGTGACCACGCCGCTGCTCATCTTGCATGGCGAAGCCGATGTGCGCGTACCCACATTTCAGGGCCGCGAATACTATGTGTTGCTCGCGGAACGCGGCAAGACCGTGCGGATGGTTACCTATCCCGGAGCGCCGCACTTTCCCAGGCTTGCCGAGCAGCGCCGCGACGTCTTCAAGGAATTGCAGGACTGGCTGAAGCGTTACAATCCGTAGCAATCAAGAAGTTTTCTGCGAAAGGTTTGGGCCTAGCGGGCAGCGGAGGCCAGGCGCCGGGTGACGTATTCGGCGACGTGAGCGTCGAAGAGTTCATCGAGCTGGCCCGTGACGGGCCCGGGTGCGCTGGCAATTCGATGCCCGGCGATCTCGCCGACGCCGAGGAGATTACGGTTCGTCGAGGAAATGAAGACTTCATCGGCGGAATAGAGATCCTCGGGGCGTAGCGCTTGCTCGACGACTGCTACGCCGGCTTCGGGCGCGATTTCGAAAAGAATGCCGCGGGTGACGCCCTCCAAACAGCCGGAATTCAGCGGTGGCGTGTAGACCTTGCCGTTCCTTACCGCAAAAATATTTGCGGCGGTGCACTCGGCGATTTCGCCGCGCTCGTTGAGCAGCACAACTTCGTCAAAGCCTTCCTTTTGCGCTTCCCCGACGGCCCACACGTTGGGGAGCCACGAAATGCTCTTGACGCCCGCGAGCGGGGAAGCGGCGTGACGCCCGTGTTCGCGCAGGCCCAGGCGGATGGGCTCGTGATACTCCGGCAGCGATGCGGAGCAGATAATAAGGTCGACCTGTGGAAGCTGTTCGTCGCTCTGCCAGAAGCCCACGCTGTTGTAGACCAGATAAATGCGGGCGCAGCCATCGACAACTTTATTCGCGCGGATGACTTCGTGAAGATGCACGCGCACCTTCGCCGCGGTGTAAGGCATGGGCAGGCGGATGACCGCCGCGTCCTTTTCGAGGCGGCGCCAGTGGCGCTCGTAGGCGAAGGCTTCGCTGCGGGAGATGCGCATCGTGGTGAAGATGCCCCAGCCGCAAATCAGGCCCGTCTGCCCGGGCGATAGCCGGACTTTCTCGATGGGTTGCAGGCTGTCGTTGTGAAAGATGTTGCCGTGGATCACGCGCGCTCCTCTTCACTCACATTGTAGCGGAAAAGAAGCTGAGGAGTTTCCTGTCTGAGGTCCAGGTGTCTAGCGATGAACTCATTTGCATGTATTCAACCCGGCGTGCTCAAACTCCTCTCCCTTGGCCAAGACGGGTTCGCCGGAAATCGAGGCCAATGCGTGCGTGAAGCAGTCACCGAAGTTCAGCCCGGCAAGATGGCGGCCTTTCCCGTATTTGCGAAATGCCATGCGAGCGCGATCCGCCTGGTCGGCGTCCACGGAGATGATTTCTACGCCGGCTTCGTGGAGGAAAAGATCGAATTCTCGTGCCGTCACTTGGGTAGCGCGCGACTCCAGGACAATCCCTGTTTCGACCGCCGTTACGGCTGATAGCAGTTTCCTGTCGGCGGAGAGGATGAGTTCTAGGAAGCGGCCGCGCTCCGGTTCATTGAGAAAAATGGCGACGAGCGCGGAGCTGTCAATCACCATTCGCTTGCGCCATCAGCGGGGAATCCCGTTCTCATCGTAGCCGAGGATTTCGTCTTCGCTGCGCTCATCGACACGGGGCAGCGCATCCACGCGATGCAAAATTTCGTAAAGTTTCTCTCTTCGGGTGGCGGCGCGCCGCCGGCCAGACAAGCGTTGGAGACGCTCTTCCAAGGCGACGCGGATCGCCTCGGTAAGACTCTCCCCAGCTTGCTTCGCGACTTCGCGGGCAAGCTGATCGGTGCGAGGGTCTTTTATGTTGAGAGCCATTCTTCCTTATATATTATTATCTTCCTTCCTCTTTTGCAAGCTGCCGTTTGAGGAATAGAAAAGAACAAACACAACCGCATCCCTGTCGCAGCCAGTCATGGCGAAAGAAACCCGTCACGCCGATGCGGGTAAAACAACATCTTAGAGGCGTAAGTGAACGTTCACCTTGGGAGTCGTCCCGGCAGCCTCCAAAACCCTGCCATTGGCGGCGGGTTTGGCTTACTATCTGTGCGCTTAAGTCGCATTCTACGAACAGGGTGGGGACTCGAAAATGAAGCAAGCTCCGAAAAGCAACGCCGAACGATGTGTGCCCGAAGCCCCGAAACGTGCGTACAGCTGTGCCGACACGCAAGGGCCGGAAGCTCCAGCACGACGCAGATTTTTGCAGACTAGCCTGATGGGTGGCATGGCTGCCGCAGTCGCCGCGCCTCTTCGGCCCCTGATCGGCGAGGCTCGTGAGAATTCTCGGGCTGGGCGGCCCGCGGAAGTGCCGTCGTTTGAATTCGAGGAAATCACCATCGCGGACTTGCAAGATGGCATGAAGTCGGGCAAGTACACCGCGCGCTCCATCGCGGAGAAATATCTCGCGCGCATCGATCAGATTGACAAGCGCGGCCCGGCGGTCAACGCCCTGATCGAGATCAATCCGGACGCCTTGGCGATCGCGGAGGCATTGGACAAAGAGCGGAAAGAAAAAGGCCCACGAGGCCCCCTGCATGGCATTCCGGTCCTGATCAAGGACAACATCGACACCGCCGACCGCATGATGACCACCGCAGGCTCATTGGCGCTCGTGGGATCGAAGCCGCCGAAAGATTCCATGGTGGCGCAAAAGTTGCGCGCGGCCGGCGCCGTCCTCATCGGGAAGACCAACCTCAGTGAATGGGCCAACATTCGCTCGGGGCAGTCGACCAGCGGCTGGAGCGGTCGCGGCGGGCAGACCAAGAATCCGTACGCGCTCGACCGCAACCCGTGCGGATCGAGCTCGGGTTCCGGCGCGGGCGTTTCGGCGAACTTGTGCGTGGCGGCGGTCGGAACAGAGACCGACGGATCGATTGTGTGCCCTTCTTCCACCAACGGCATTGTGGGGATCAAGCCCACGGTGGGACTGGTGAGCCGCACCGGCATCATTCCGATTTCGCACAGCCAGGATGGCGCCGGGCCCATGTGCCGCACCGTTCGTGATGCCGCCATCGTGTTGGGAGCGCTCACCGGCGAGGACCCGGAGGACAGCGCAACGGCGGACAGCTGCGAGAAAATGTATACCGATTACACGCAGTTCCTCAAAGCGGACGGCCTCCGCGGCGCGCGTATCGGCGTTGTGCGCAAAAACTTCGGGTTCAGCGAGGCGGTGGACAAGATCATGGAAGCGGCGCTGGACGCGATGAAGAAGCAGGGCGCGATCCTGGTGGATCCGGCCAACATCGAGACCGCCGGCAAGTTCGGCGACACTGAGTTCACGGTATTCCTGTACGAACTGAAAGCAGATTTGAACGCGTACCTCGCGCGGCTCGGACCAAACGCGCCCGTAAAAACCCTGAAGGACATCATCGACTTCAACGAGCGCAATCGCGAAAAGGAAATGCCCTTTTTCGGCCAGGATATCTTCCTCAAGGCCCAAGAAAAGGGCCCCTTGACGACCCAGGAATATCTGGACGCGTTGCAGAAGAACCACCAACTCGCTCGCAAAGAGGGCATCGACGCGCTGATGGACAAGAACAATCTGGATGCCTTGGTCGCGCCAACCGGCGGCCCTGCATGGCTCACCGATCACGTCGATGGCGATCACTTTGGCGGCGGAAGCTCCGGCGCCGCGGCCGTAGCCGGATATCCCAACATCACCGTGCCCGCGGGTTTCGTGTTCGGTCTGCCCGTGGGAATCTCCTTCTTTGGCCGTGCGTGGAGCGAACCGGAGCTGCTCCGCGTGGCCTATGCGTTCGAGCAGGCAACGAAAGAAAGGAAAGCGCCGCGGTTCTTACCGAGTGTGGACTTCAATGGGTAAAGCGGAGCGCGTCCATCTCGGGACTCTCTTGTCCCCACGATCTGAAATAATTCTCACACGCATGTTCGACAGCTTGGCGCCGCGTCCGATTTCGCTCTTTCCGCCCACGTAAGACTTCGTTGACAGAAACGAGGCCTTACTTTAAGATTAGCGTTTGTCTCTACAAGGGAAAGGTGTGACTAAGGGCGATGCGGACGTATGTAGCCAAAGGGGAAGAAGCCGAAGCGCTGAAAGTGGGCGCGAATTGGTTTGTAGTGGATGCCACTAATCAGGTGCTCGGGCGTTTGGCGACCAAGGTCGCGAGAATGCTGATCGGCAAAGATAATCCGAGCTTCACGCCGTACCTGGATTCCGGCGATCACGTGGTGGTGATCAATGCGGACAAGATTCGCATGACCGGGAACAAGCTCGAGCAGAAAATATACTACTCGCACAGCGGGTATCCGGGCGGGCTGAAGGAAGTTCCGGCGAAGAGGTTGCGGGTGGCGAAGGCCGACTGGATGATCCGCGAAGCGGTTCTCGGCATGTTGCCGAAGAACAAGCTGCGCGCGCGCCGCGCGAAGAAGTTGCGTGTGTACCGCGATGCGGTGGGTTTGGCGCGGCACTTGGGGCAGAAGCCGCAGCCGGTTGCGTTGTAAGCGAAGGTCCAGAATTTTTCCGCACGTTGCTGTTCCTTTCTAAGTGGTGCCTTAGTAGGGAGCAAATCGTCGTGGAGTTTGTCGGTCGCTATGCGGCCGCGTGTGGTATCGACCCGGAACGGTTCGGGGTCATACGGTTTGAGGAGGAACGTTGAGTTCTACTGGCATGCCCATTGCGGGCGCAAAGTCTTGGTTTCTGGGAACAGGCCGCCGGAAGGAATCGGTGGCGCGCGTGTTTTTGCGGGCGGGTTCCGGCAAGTTCACCGTGAACGGCCGCACGGCCGAGCAATACTTCCCGAATCACGCGTGGAAGCATGACGCGCTGGAGCCGCTGAAGTTTACGAACCTCGCGGATCAGGTCGACGTGCTCATTACCGCGAATGGCGGCGGCGTCGGCGGGCAGGCTGGAGCGGTACGCATGGGATTGGCGCGGGCGATTTCGCGGTTCAATCCGGAGTTGCGGCCGGCTCTGCGCACCAATGGTTTTCTGACGCGCGATTCCCGTATGAAGGAACGTAAGAAGTACGGGCAAAAAGGCGCGCGGAAGCGCTTCCAGTTTACGAAGCGTTAGTTTTCGGTGGCCCCGGCCTGGCCGGGGCCGCGACGAGCTCCGGCGAACCGGCTCACGCCAGTTCGCCGAGATCATGGCCGGCAAGCCGCCGGCAAGAAGGCTGTTCCGCAGCGCGGATTTTGTAGTGGCCGGTCTTTAGACCGGTCACCCCAAACGCACGCTGCCGCAAACAGCAATCCTTAAAGGAGGAAACTTGGCAGTTGAAATAACGATGAAGGAGTTGCTGGAGGCCGGAGTGCACTTCGGTCACCAGACGCGACGATGGAACCCGAAGATGAAGGAATATATTTTCGGGGAACGCAACGGCATTCACATTATCGATCTTCAGAAGACCCTCAAGATGTTCCGCGAAGCGAGCCGCTTCGTGAGCGAAATCTCTTCACACGGCAGGACGGTCTTGTTTGTCGGCACCAAGCGCCAGGCGCAGGAAGCGGTTGCCGAAGAAGCCCGGCGCTGCGGCGCGTTCTTCGTGAACCACCGCTGGCTCGGGGGCACGCTGACGAACTGGGCGACGCTGCAGAAGTCCATCAAGCGGCTAAAGCTGTTGAAGGCCATGATCGAAGACGGCCGAATGAATGAGCTTTCCAAGAAAGAAAAAGCGCGCCTGGAGCGCGAGATGAAGCACCTAAACCAGAATCTCGAAGGCATTGAGAACATGGCGCAGCTTCCCGACGCGATGTTCGTGATCGACTCGAACGCGGAAGAAATCGCGGTGAAGGAAGCGCGGCGCATGGGCGTGCCGGTAGTTTCCGTGGTAGACACGAATTGCGACCCGGACGTGGTGGACTGGATCATTCCGGGGAACGACGACGCGCTGCGCGCGATCCGTCTTTTTACCTCCAAGATTTCGGAATCGGTGCTCGAAGGCCATGCCGCGTACCAGCAATCGCAGGTAGCGGACCAGAAGGCCGCGCAAGATCAAGCATTGGTGGATGGCGTCGAGTACGTGGACACCAGCGCCTACGAACAGTACGAGAAGCAGGAAGGCGACTTCGTCGAGGTTGCTGAAGTTGCGGCGCCTTTGGATCCTTCGTTAGAGCCTGGTGTCCCGGCGGAAGCGACGGTTCCTCCGGACGAGGCGTCACGCTAACTAAATAGCGCGGGTAGGATATTTCAACAGGCCCGGCGCTGCGCTCCAACAAACGCGCCGGGTCTTTTTGCAAGCGTTCGCAGCAAACAAGAGATTTCAGTTCTCTGGGAAGATAAAAGGATGAGTTCACAACCACAAGCCATACAAATCCCGGCGCCTCTGGTGAAGGAATTGCGCGAACGGACCGGCGCGGGCTTCAGCGATTGCCGCGCGGCGCTGGTGGAAGCGGCCGGCGACATCGAGAAGGCCATCAATATCCTGCGCAAGAAGGGCCAGGCCGCTGCCGCGAAAAAAGCACAGCGCGAAGCGACCGAAGGGCTGGTCGGGCACTACATTCACGCCGGCGGGAAGATCGGCGTGATCGTGGAAATCAACTGCGAATCCGACTTCGTGGCGCGGACCGAGGCGTTTCAGCAGTTGTGCCACGACGTGGCCATGCACATCGCGGCGCTCGATCCGCGATATTTGCGGCGCGAAGAAGTCACCACCGAGATGCTGGACCGAGAGCGCGATATCTACAAAGAACAAGCCAAGGCCACCGGGAAATCCGAGCAGGTCGTCGAGAAAATCGTGACCGGCAAGATGGAAAAGTTCTACGAGGAGAATTGCCTCTACGAACAGCACTACATCAAGGATGAGTCCGTGACCATCGGCGAGATGATCAGTCAAGCGATCGCCAAGCTCGGCGAGAATATCTCGGTGCGGCGCTTCGTGCGCTTCAAGGTCGGCGAAGTCAGCGGCACGGGCCCGGCGGACGCCGCACCTGTCGTGGTGTGACGCGGAGCCTTTGCAAAACAGTGCTTCTGAGCGCCCCGGGAAAGACCGGGGCGCTTTTTTTTCTACCCCTGCTGACGGGCCCAGGGCTCGGAATTGCACGGGGGGTGCGATTGTTTGTTACAATTCCGAGGGTTCCAGAGGATTGATTCGGGAGAATCATGGCTGCGAAGAGAATTGCCACGACGCGCGCAACGAATGGGGCGAAGAAAAAGCTCCAGCCCAAATATTCGCGGATCGTCTTGAAGCTCTCCGGCGAATCGCTGCAAGGGCCGCAGGGATTCGGCATTCACGGCGAAACGGTGCAGGCCATCGCGCGAGAATTGAAAGACGTGCACGCGCTGGGCGTGCAGGTAGCCATCATGGTCGGCGGCGGAAATATCTTCCGCGGCGGGCGGCAGAAGGGTTTTGAGATCGATCGCGCCACCGGCGACTACATGGGCATGCTGGCGACGGTGATCAACGCGCTGGCGCTGCAAGACGCGCTCGAAAAAGAAGGCGTGCACACGCGGGTGATGAGCGCCATCACCATGGACCAGGTGGCGGAGCCGTTCATCCGGCGGCGCGCCACACGGCACCTCGAGAAAGACCGCATCGTGATTTTCGCGGCGGGCACAGGGAATCCATATTTTTCGACGGATACGGCGGCGGCTCTTCGCGCCATGGAAATGAAGGCCGACGTGATCCTGAAGGCCACTCGCGTCGACGGAATTTACGATGCCGATCCCGAGAAAGTCACCGGCGCGAGATTCTTGACGCAGATCAGCTACCGCGACGTGCTGCACCAGAATCTAAAGGTGATGGACGCAACGGCGATTTCTCTGTGCATGGACAACGGCATGCCCATCGTGGTGTTCAACATGAACGAGTACGGGAATATCAAGCGCGTGGTGCTGGGCGAGCGCGTGGGCTCGACGGTGACTCCGGCGTAGGGTCGGGCCGCGTGGCGGGGGCCGCGCGGCAATTCGATCCGGGTTTATCTCCAAGAAAATTCAGCTGAGGGCGCACTATGACGACGATTGCGACGACGAAAGACGCGATGGCTGCCGCGAGGACGCGGATGGAAAAGGCGGTCGACGATTTTCGCAAAGAACTGGCGACCTTGCGCACCGGGCGCGCGAACGCCACGCTGCTCGACAGCATCCGCGTGGATTATCACGGGACGCCCATGCCGGTGAACCAGCTCGGCACGATGACGGTGCCGGAGGCGACCATGATCGTTATTTCGCCATGGGACCCGAGCGCGGTGGCGTTGATCGACAAGGCCATTCGTTCCTCAGACCTGGGACTCAACCCGACCAACGACGGCAAGGTGGTGCGCGTGCCGATTCCGGCGCTGACCGAAGAGCGCCGCAAGGACATGGTGAAGCATCTGCACAAGGTGCTGGAGAATCACCGGACGGCGGTGCGCAACATCCGGCGCGACATCAAGGAAGCCATCGACAAGTTGGAGAAAGAGAAAAAGATCAGCCAAGACGAACAGAAGCGGGCACTCGATGAATTGGAGAAGGTCTCGCATGCGGAGACCAAGAAGATCGAGGATCTGAGCGCGCTCAAAGAAAAAGAAGTCATGTCCGTCTAGGAAGAAAGTCGGCCCTCCTACCCCCCCTCTGTTTTTTTGCAACGATATCATTCCAAATGGTTTACGGCTTCGTTGTTGTTAACGATATGATTCTTAAGTACTTGCGCGTAAAAGCCTAGGCGGACGCGGTCGTCCCAGGTCGGATGCTTCGCTTTCGGTTCGCTTTCCAGGGGTACCCCCTCCGTTGTTTTCGCAAGAGTGCGTAATCGTATGATTCTACGCTGGTTACGGGATTTTTTGTAGTTCTGAGTTGTGCAAAGAGTGCGCAATCGGCTGTCAACACAGGACTTACATTGGCCGATCGGGGCACGGAAAATGAAAAAAGCGCCAGAGGTCGGTGCTTTGAGGTGAAAATTAACTACCTCCCAGTATAGCACGGGAGGTGGAAAAGTCAAGGCCCAATCGGAGGTTTCGGATCGGCGGTTGGGTGGAGTTCGCGATTTCGGCGCGCTTGGTCAGGGTTTGGGTGGGTCGGGAGTTGCGACTTTGGGGGGATGGGGTTGCGAGAGCGTTTCGAGGTGGGTGAGGGTGAAGAGTTGGGCTTGATCGGTCTGCACGGCGTGGAGGAAAGCGTTGTAGTCGGCGGCGCGGGTGGCGGGGACTTGGCGGTGGAGGAAGTTGATTTGACGGGAGGCGAAAATGACGTTGCCTTCGGCGGCGTAGTGGGAGCTGAAGGTGGCGTAGTCGCGCTCGACGGAGGTTCCTGTCGGGCCTTCGGCAGAGACGCCGGGCGGCAGGCGCAGGGTCAGCTTGGTGTCGACGTTGAGTGGCGTGCCGAGGTCGATGGGGGACGAGGATTCGCGGTCCTCGGACTTTGTGGGAGGATCAGGTAAGCCGAGAGCGGGAAGCAGCGCGGGAAGGCGGACAGGTTTCTTGGACCAGTCGACGAATTTGGGTTGGGTGATTTCGTATTCGACGGTGAAGGGGTGTTTGGTGGAGTAGGGGTCGGAAGCGCTGGCGGACGTGATTTTGCCGCGGAAGCCGTCGGAGAGGGCGAGGAGTTGGGCGACGTCCTTCCACTTTTCCCTGGGGGATTCATGAAAGGCTAGGCGCAGGAGCAATTCGTTATCACCGCGCATGGCGTAGTGCACCTTAGCGGTGAGGGTGCCGTCGGAAGCCAGCGACGCCGCGACGTTTACCTTCTG
This sequence comes from Candidatus Acidiferrum sp., assembly GCA_041478205.1. GTDB lineage: Bacteria > Acidobacteriota > Terriglobia > Acidiferrales > UBA7541 > Acidiferrum. Next base: position 7,665 of record JBGOVR010000027.1, on the reverse strand, counting down.
GGTGGCCACGAACGGCAAGGTGCGCGGAATACTGCGCCACGGTTCTTCCGTGGTAAGACGAATCATCAGGGCCCGCTGCCCACGAAACCGCGAAGGAATCACGCCAAAAGGGGCAACACCCATACTCAGGTCCAGCCAGCGGACGAATCCGGGCAAGCTAACCATCGCAAGAAGATGATCGAAGGCGGAGGGACGGGCGAATCCCGCCGTCGCTGTGAGCCTTTCATCGGAAACCAAGCCGGCGATGGCAATCGGGCTGTGCACCAGGGAGGCGAACAGGGCGAATTTGTCCTCGGGCGACGCATAGCCCGAGGACAGGATCTCGACGGGATTGCGGGTGTGAAATCCGGTGGCGCCCAGAGGCAGGTCAATGATCCTGATTTTTTGGGAAACGAAATCGTAGATGGCCTCGATCCGAGCTTGTGTCGTTGCAGTGGCCGGGGCCAGCGCGGATGCCTTGGCCTCGATCTCGGGAGGAGTCGCCAGAGTGGTACCGAAGAATTCCACGAGGCGATTTTTGCAGAGTTGCTGCCAGGATTCATAGGTGGTTAGGACCACATCGGGTTCGGAAGAGGGGGTCTCTCCGGCGTGCTCGGACTTCGAGTTCGAGGAAACCTGCCAGCGATAGATCACCGAGGGATTGGGCCCGTCGCCGGATTCATCGATCGTAGCGGCGGGTGTACCCGGAGAGGTGTACAGCCGAACCTTCCGGGAGGGTGGGACGCTTAGCTCGAAAAGTTCCTGAGTGACAATGCCGCCGCGACTGAAGGAGTGGTCGAGCCAGAATTGGGGGGCCAGGGGGTGATGGGAGACGGTAGTGACGACGCGATACTCGAGGGTGTCGCCGGGTGCAAGACCCAGGATGCGGACGGACTTGATGCGCACGTCTTGGTAGGCGGGGGCCTCGACGACCGCGGGATTGGGCTGGTCAGAAGCGGCACTGGGGAGAATGTCGGCAGAGCCGCCGGTAGCATGGATGATGTGGACGGCGGAGATTTCGATTTGCTCGAAGGAACGGTTGTAACCGAAACCGATGTGGGCGAATTGGCGTACGCCGAGCTCGTTGTTGATGTGCGCGCGGGTGTGGACTTCTTTGCGGGAGTCGCCGTTGGCTTCGAAGCGGATGCGGGTCTCGAGGAGCTCGATCTGGGCGGGGGCTTCGCGGGGCGCGGGCAATTTGTCGGCGGGTTTTTCGGAGGGCTTGGCGGCTTGCGGGGCGGCAGGAATTGGTGTGGGCTCTTGGGCGTGCGAAGGCAGCGAGAGGCAAGGGACAAATAAGAACAGCGCGAGGAAGACTCGCGTGAGCCTGAAGGGGATGAAAGATTGGTTCACGAAGCCAGTGTAGGGCGGGCGGGAAATTGGGTAAAGCGCGGGTTGGGGTTGGGTTGCGGGATGTACACGAAGGATGGGCGAGGCGTAGACCACGAAGAAAGAGAATCTAACGCAGAGACGCAGAGGGCGCTGAGATTCGCGGAGAAGAGGGGAAAGGCAAGGATCAACACGGAGAGCACGGAGAGGGCACACAGGACACAGAGAATAGGGTGCTGCGGAGGGGCCTGCGACGGAAACCAATTTGGGATGGGCGCGTCTGAGTGGGTGATACAGTTACAAGGTCCAAGAGTGGCAGAGTTAATCAGCGAAAGAGTGGAAGGTTAGGGAGACGACGGAATGAAGAGGCTATTTGTAGTGGTGGCGATGGCGGGGATGCTGGGTGGCGCGGGGTTGCTGCGGGCGGACGATCGGGCGCCGAAGGGTCCGGCCGAGGATGGGACGCTGCCGGCGCTAGTGAAGATTGCGGGTGAAGGGGAAATGAATTCGCGCGCGTTTCAGTTTTTGACGGAATTGAGCGACGACGTTGGTGCGCGCGTGACGGGATCGCCGGCGGAGCGCAAGGCGGAGGAGTGGGGCGCAGCGAAGATGAAGTCGATCGGGCTGGAAAATGTGCACACGGAGAAATATCAGATTTGGAAGGGCTGGACGCGGGGAACTGCTGACGCGGAACTGCTGACGCCGGTGCGGCACAAGCTGCACGTGGACGCGATGGGATGGACGGGATCGACCGCGGCGGGCGGCGCGGAAGGCGACGTTGTGGTGGTGAACCTCTACGATCTGGACAACGAGATCAAAAACGTGTCGCGGCTAAAGGGCAAAGTGGCGCTGGTCACCACCAAGGGCAAAACGAACAAGGAGTTCATCTTGCTGTTCGCGCAGTTCGGCGATTTTTTGAGGGCGGCGGGGCCCGCGGGGGCCATCGCGGTGATCGGGGGGCAAGGTGGCGGGAAATCCGCGGGGATGAACCTGACGCACACGGGAATTCTGGGATTCAATGCGGATTTTGGGGTGCCGGTGGTATCCATGACGGCGGAGGATCAGGGACAACTGGAACGCTTTCTGGAGCGCGGGATCACGCCGCGGGTGCGATTCAACGTGCAGAATACTTTTACGAATGGGCCAGTAGAGAGCGCGAACGTCGTCGGCGAAATTCGCGGCCGGGAAAATGCGGAACAGATTCTGGTGGTGGGCGGGCACCTGGATTCGTGGGATTTGGCGGAAGGAACCACGGACAATGGGTCCGGAACGGCAACGGTGCTCGGGGCCGCGGACGCGATTGTGCGTTCCGGAGAAAAGCCGCGAAGGACGATTCGCTTTGTGTTATTCACGGGTGAGGAACAGGGGCTGGACGGATCGTTTGCGTATATCAAACAGCACCAAGCGGAAATGGCGAATCACCTCGGCGATTTAGTGCTGGATGCCGGACAGGGAGCTGTGAAGGGCTTTCAATTGGGAGGGCGAGACGATTTGATCCCGGCGTTCCAACCGTTTGTGAATTCGCTGGCAAATATCCAGGCGCTGAAGGTGGACGACAAAGTCGAGTCGGGCACGGATACGCTGCCGTTTTCGATTGCGGGCTTACCGGGAATTAACATGAATCAGGATACGGCGGAATACAAATACACGCATCATTCTGCCGCGGATGCGTTGGAGGCGCAGAAGCCGGACGTGTTAACGCAGAATTCCACACTGATGGCGCTGGCAGCGTTCTGGATCGCGGATCGGCCGGAGCGGTTTGCCACACCGTGGCCGCCGGAGCGTACCGCCAAGATGCTGCGGGCCCAGCACGAATACGAAGAGCTCAAGGCGTTCAATATTTGGCCATTTGGCGATTTGGGAGCGGACAAGAGCGCTCCGCAAAACTAGCAAAACCAAGCGAGATGCGGTAAAGTCTTATCTATAAAGTACTTAGGTGGGATGGGGGTCTCGACCCCTGTTTTTAGCCCGGCCTTGGTGGATGTCTGCGGTGGGAGGGCCAAGTTCGATTGGCGCGCCGCGAAGGCACCGTAGGGGCCAAAGAATCTTTTTCCACAAAGATTTCCACGGGTGTGTGCCGAAAGTGATTTGACAGGGCACGTTCTTTTCCTTATACTTCGATGTTTGTCAGGGGTAGTTTGTAGCAGTTGGTTGGGGGACCGCGAAAGCGGTCGGGTAGTTGGAAGGAATATCTTCAGTCCCGGAACAAAGTAAGACGGAATGGGACAGAAGAGCGGCCGGAATGGGGCGCCAGCCCCGCAAAGCCGAGTGAGCGTCTCCGAATCGAAGCCAGAGGAAGAGTTCTACCTTCTGGAGTGCGTACGGAGTTTCTTGCTGGTGGTATCTCCGGATTCGCAGTAGACCTTTCAGCACTGCTGTGCGTTCTCGCGCATTTTGGCTGCGCGCCTGCGAGAGCCGCGCGTCTTTCGTGCGTCCCGTGATGGGATGCGCCGGGGACAAAAAAATCGCGCGCGAATGAGGGAAAGACTGTGCCGACGTTTTCGCAGCTAGTACGCATGGGACGAGAGAAGGTCCAGGTAAAGACGAAGTCGCCCGCGTTGATGGGCTGCCCGGAAAAGCGCGGCGTGTGCATTCGCGTGTATACACAGACGCCGAAGAAACCAAACTCGGCGCTGCGCAAAGTGGCGCGCGTGCGGCTGACCAATTCGATCGAAGTGACGACGTACATTCCCGGCGTCGGGCACAACCTGCAGGAGCACTCGATCGTGCTGGTGCGCGGCGGGCGCGTGAAGGATTTGCCGGGCGTGAGATATCACATCGTACGGGGAACGCTGGACGCGGCCGGGGTGGAAAACCGCAAGCAGGGACGTTCGAAGTACGGAGCGAAGCGGCCAAAGGCGGCGCAGGCGAAGTAAGGAAGCGCGCTAGACACGTAAAGAGTTCGGGAAAGATTTTGAAGGAGCGATAGAGAGCACATGCCACGCAAAGGACTTGTTTTCCGGCGGACACAAGCGACCGACCCGGTCTATGCCAGCGACATTGTGGAGAAGTTCATCTGCTCGATGATGTGGGAAGGCAAGAAATCGACGGCGCAGCGCGTGTTTTACGGCGCGATGGACCAAGTAGCCAAGAAGACCAACGACGATGCGTTGAAGATTTTCAAGAAGGCCATCGAAAACGTGAAGCCGCTGCTGGAAGTGAAGACACGGCGCGTGGGCGGCGCGAACTACCAGGTGCCGGTGGAAGTGAATCCGTTCCGGCGGCAGTCTTTGGCGATTCGCTGGCTGTTGCAGTATTCGCGCGAGCGTGCGGGCAAGACCATGATCGACAAGCTTGCGGATGAATTGATCGATGCGTCAAACGCGCGCGGCGGGGCGATGAAGAAGAAAGAAGACGTGCACCGCATGGCCGAAGCGAACAAGGCGTTTGCGCATTACCGCTGGTAATTTGTTGCAAAAGAACGGGGAAGAAACAGGGCGTACAGGATCAGGGGAGAAAAGGTAGCTAGGAAATATGGCCCGGGTATTCAAACTCGAAGATACGCGCAACATCGGGATCATGGCGCACATCGACGCCGGAAAGACGACGTCGACCGAGCGCATCCTGTTCTACACGGGTGTGACCTACAAGATCGGTTCGGTGGACGAAGGCACGGCCACCATGGACTGGATGGAGCAGGAGCGCGAGCGCGGCATCACGATTACCAGCGCGGCGACCACGGCTGCGTGGGACCGCTTCGGCAAGAAATATCGCGTGAACATTATCGATACGCCGGGCCACGTGGACTTCACCGTGGAAGTGGAGCGTTCGCTGCGCGTGCTGGACGGCGCGGTGTGCGTGTTCGACTCCGTGGCGGGCGTGCAGCCGCAGTCGGAAACGGTGTGGCGTCAGGCGGACAAGTATCGCGTGCCGCGAATCTGCTTTGTGAACAAAATGGACCGCATGGGCGCGGATTTCGATCACGTGATCCGCACCATTCGGCAGCGCCTGGGCGCGCATCCGGTGCCGCTGCAATTCCCGCTGGGGCGTGAAGACAATTTCATCGGCATCATCGATTTCATCGAGCAGAAGGTGATCGTGTGGCTCGAGGAAACTCTCGGCGCGAAATTTGAAATTTTTGACGTGGAAAAGCTCTGGGACAAAGCATTTGTGGATTCGCGGCCCGATGTGGCCGCGGCGCTGAAGGGCGCGGCCATCGACAAGAAGTTCTACGAAGAGCACCGCGGCAAGATGGTCGACTACATCGCCGAACATGACGATGAGGTGATCGACAAGTATTTGACGGAAGGCACCCTAAGCGTCGAAGAGATGCGCAGGTCGATCCGCAAATCGACGCTAGCGCTGAAGATCGTGCCGGTGCTGGCGGGCTCGGCGTTCAAGAACAAGGGCATTCAGCCGCTACTCGATGGCGTGGTGGATTATCTGCCGTCGCCGGTGGACGTGCCACCCGTCGAGGGTGCCAATCCGGACAGTGAAGAAGTCGAGCTGCGCCGCGCTTCCGACGATCAGCCGTTCTCGGCGCTGGCGTTCAAGATCATGTCCGACCCATTCGTCGGGCACGTGACGTACATCCGTGTGTACTCCGGCGTATTGAAGTCCGGCAGCTACGTTTACAACCCGGCGAAGCGCACCCGCGAACGCATCAGCCGCTTGCTGCAGATGCATGCAAACAAGCGCGAAGAAATCGAAGAAGTGTATGCCGGCGATATTTGCGCCTGCGTGGGTCTGAAGAGCGTAAATACCGGCGACACGCTGTGCGACGAACAGAAGCAAATCATTTTGGAAACGATTGATTTCCCAGCGCCCGTTATTTCCGTGGCCATCGAGCCGAAGACCAAAGCCGACCAGGACAAACTGGGCGTGGCGATGCAAAGGCTGGCGCAGGAAGATCCGACGTTCCGCGTATCCACCGAGCCGGACACCGGGCAGACGCTGATCTCCGGCATGGGCGAGTTGCACCTGGAAATTATCGTGGACCGCATGCTGCGCGAGTACAACGTGCAGGCCAATGTGGGCCGGCCGCAAGTGGCGTACCGCGAAACGATCCGCAAGAAGGCCACCGCGGAAGGCAAATACATCAAGCAAACCGGCGGCCGCGGCCAATACGGGCATTGCGAAATTGAATTGCATCCGATTCCGAGCTCCAGCCGCGAGAACATGAAGGAAATGTCCACGGACGAGCTCGATGCGCTGGCCAAGGAAGTGGTCGGCGGACCGGCCGGAAAATGGAAGTTCGACAAGGAACACAGGTTTTTGTTTATCGACAAAGTTGTCGGCGGATCGATTCCGCGGGAATTCATCGCACCGATTGAGGCGGGCATCCGCGAGGCGCTGGACAACGGCATTCTGGCGGGCTTCACGATGGTGGACGTCGCGGTGGTTTTGATCGACGGCAGCTACCACGATGTGGACAGCTCGGAAATGGCGTTCAAGATCGCGGGTTCGATGGCATTTAAAGCGGCTTGCCACCGGGCCTCGCCGGTGCTTCTCGAGCCCATCATGAAGGTGGAAGTGGTGGTGCCGGAAGAATATATGGCGCCGGTATTCGGCGATTTGAATGCGCGGCGTTCGGAGATTCAAGGAACGGAAAACCGGGCGGGCAGCAACGTGATCCGCGTGCTGGTGCCGCTGGCGCAGATGTTTGGCTACGCGACGGATTTGCGAAGCCGCACGCAGGGGCGCGCCACGTTCACCATGCACTTTTCTCATTACGCCGAGGCGCCGAATTCGATCGCCCAGGAAGTGATCGAGAAGGCCACCGGCAAGGCGGCTAGGTAAACGGATTGGCAGTAAGAGTTTTCGACGAAATTATGTGTGATCGCGAAGCGGTCAACTTCGACTGAGGAGCTGAGGCGATGGCCAAGGAGAAATTCGAGCGCAATAAGCCGCACGTGAACATTGGTACGATTGGTCACATTGACCATGGCAAGACGACGTTGACGGCGGCGATCACCAAGGTGCTGTCGAAGCACAACCCCAAGGTGCAGTTCCGGGCGTTCGATTCGATCGACAACGCGCCGGAAGAGCGCGAGCGGGGGATCACGATTGCGGTGTCGCACGTGGAGTACGAGACCTCCAACCGGCACTACGCGCACATGGATTGCCCGGGGCATGCGGACTACATCAAGAACATGATCACCGGCGCGGCGCAGATGGACGGGGCGATTTTGGTGGTGGCGGCGACGGATGGACCGATGCCGCAGACGCGCGAACACATATTGCTGGCTCGGCAGGTGGGCGTGCCGGCGATCGTGGTGTTTCTGAACAAGTGCGACATGGTGGAGGACGCGGAACTGCACCTTCGGGTTGTGCTTGCTCAGTACCTTGGTGATCGCCGCCGTCAGCGTCGTCTTGCCATGGTCAATGTGCCCGATCGTCCCGATGTTCACGTGCGGC
>JBGOVR010000204.1:0-6950 GCA_041478205.1 Candidatus Acidiferrum sp. | reverse complement strand
GCCCTCTCCGACGGCATGCAGTCCATCCTCCCCGAAGAATTCGCGGCCCTCACGGACGAGGTCCGCCAGATCGCCACGGTCCTCCACCGCCACATAAACTAAACCATGAACCGCCCGCTCCACTTCCGAGTCTACTTCTTGTCGGCCGCTCTCCTCATCGGAGCAATCGTCTTGCTCGCCCGCGAGCATCGCCCCTCCTTCCTCCGCCCTGGACTTCGCCTCAACGCCTACGTCAGCAACGCCGATGGCAGCGTCGCGGTCATCGACTTGGTAAAGCTCGCCCCCATCGCGCGCATCCCCATCGGGCCGGGACTCTCCGGCCTGCGCGAGCACCCTACCCGCGCCGAAATCTGGGGAGTCAGTTCCCTCGGTGGATATCTCTGGGTCCTCGACGCGCACGCCAACCAAATCAGTACACGCATCCCCGTGGGCCCGCTTCCCTACGCTCTGGATTTTTCTGCCGATGGCAATCGCATCTACACGACGTCTTCGGGAAGCGATACGTTGCTCGCCATTGACAGCCGATCCCACGCCATCGTTGCTCGCGCGCACACCGGTCGTGAGCCTGTTCTTGCCCGCGTAACGCCGGACGGCAAGAGCGTTTTGGTACTCAATCGCCGCGATGCTTCGCTGGGAGTTCACGACGCCGCCACCCTCGCATCGCGCGGCACCGTGCAGGTGGTCTCGCAACCCGACGATGTTGTTGTCCTGCAGGACGGCTCCGTGGCGTTTGTTCTGAGCCGCAGCGAGCCGCGCCTCTCGGTCGTGGATCTCCGCCGGGGAGTCTTGCTGACGAATTTGCAGCTCGCGGGAAAGCCCTCGGAGATGCTGCTGAAACCCGATGGCGGCGAGTTATACGTCATCTCGCCCGATTCGCACGGCCTTCAAGCGGTAAACACCTGGACTCACGAAATTGGCGACTACGTTCTCCTCGGCTCCGCCCCCACGCACGCCGTGCTGCTCCCGGATGCCAGCGAACTTTTCGTGTCCGACACCGCCGCAGGCCGCGTCACACCTGTCGATATCTACAACCGCCGCGTCAGCCGTCCCATCTCAGCAGGCCAGTCACCCGCCGCCCTCCGCTTCGAGGCGGTCGGTCCCGGTGAAACGCCAAGCCTACTTCTAGTAGTCGATCCGGCGTCGGGCGAACTCGCCGTGATTCGCGTGCGGACAGACAGCCAGAGCCTCGTGACCATGATCCCTGTCGGAGACCATCCGCAAGATTTAGCAGTCAAGTTGTTTTGAAAATGGCGACGAAACTTACACGCACAACAGGCGCCGCTTCACGGCAGACAGAAGAAGTTGCCTCAACGCTTGCGTCACCAATTATTTTGCGTCTTCCATGGGCCACGAAGCTTGGTCGTCACCCAGCGCAATCTCCAGAAACCCTTCCGCCGGCAGTACATCGAGGGGCAGCCCGCCGTGCCACAGCGCCACGCCAAGCCGCAAGCTCTTCTGCCCTTTCAGGTCGATCTGGTCGCGTTGCACGGCAACTTCCAGGATGCGATCGAAAGCAGCGCTGGCCACATTCTTTGGGTTGAGCAGGCACACGCGGCCTTTTTCGATCGCGAATTCTTTCAGCCGCCCGCGTTCCAACTTCACGACCACGGTGAGTTCTTCCGCGGAACCGATGGTGATGCGGAATTCCGGATCTTCCATCTCGCCCAGCGCCTCAGGAAAGGAATCCACGCGCACGCTGAAGCGGTCTTCCTCGAATCCGTAGCGAAGTTCACGCAGGTGAAAGGTGCGTCCGTGCATCGCGCCGCCCCGCCGCTCGGGAGAATAAAGTCCCGCGCCAAGCCACTCGAAGTACGTGGTTTCGCGCCCGTCCACGACCGTTCTCAAATATCCGGTCGGCGCCATTTGCAGCGCGTGTTCCGGGCGCCGCTTGATGGGTTTGGCCAACTCGTCGGGAGCCACCTGCCCGAGCGCGATGTAAATGGCGGTGAGGTGTTTGCGGTACAGCGCGTCGAATTCGGCATCGTTTGCGGTGCTGTGTTCGGGCCCGTACCACCAGCACCAGTCGCTTCCTTCCGCGGCCAGCAGGGATTCGAATGCCCCCTTAAGAGCGGTTTCGCCTGGCGCGTCATCGCGTCCCTGCGCGCGAGCCTCCACGGCCCGGGCATACGCTTCACGCGCATCCCAAAGCAACTCCCACGCGGCCACATCTTCGCTGTGGCCGATCCACACGTCAAAATTAGCATTGATCCAGGACGCCGGAAAAATTCCGCTGGTGGCAGGAACATCTTTGGCGGCAGCGATGGCCTCGCTGGCGGTCAGCGCGCGGAAATCCTGATCGTTCTGGATGCGCCGGTAAAACTCGCGCAAGAAATCGCGGCCGTTGCCTGAGTAATATTCCCAGGCGTTCTCGCCATCCAGGAAAAGGCAAATGGTCAGCGGATGCTCGCTCTGCACGCGTTCGCCAAGATGCCGTAGCCGCTCATGCAAATCCTCCGCTGCGGATTTCTGATCCATCCGGCTATAAACGAAACCGATCAGGTCGGAGAGATGGTGGTCGCGAAACAACCCGGTAATTCCGTTCCCCGCGATTTGCACGCGCCACGGCTTGTACAACCGCTCGGCGTTTGCGGGAATGCCACTGGTGTCGCGGAAGAAGCCCACGTTGAGGGTTCTTCCAAGCACTCCTTCATCGGTGCCGAACCATTGGAAGCCTTCCTCCATCGCGATCGTCAGCGCCTGATCCGAAACGGAGCCCTCCGAGGGCCACAGACCTACAGGTTTCGTTCCGAAAACCCGCTCGTGATATTCACGCGCGCGACGTAGTTGTTCGCGCGCATCCTCGGGATGCCGATAGGCGCGCCGCGGCAGGGGCGTGCCGGGATTCGCCGCGCGGGCGACGTCCGAATCGCACAAGAGCGGAAGAATGGGATGGTAGAAAGGAGTGGTGCTGAGCTCGATCTGCCCGCGCTGGGCCGCTTCACGATAAGCCGGAAGAACCATACCGAGCAGTTCGAGTTGCTTGGTCTGCAGCGCCGCTTTGTCTTTCTCGGTGTACTCCTTACCTTTGTCCGCGAGCCTGCTAACCACGGGGTCTTTCTCGAGCCAAATCTCGTCCATCCAGGCGAGCTGTGAAAGTAACTGCAGGTCGCGCCAATCACGCGGTGTGAAGGTCACCTGTGCCTGCGCACCTCCCGCGGGCTGCGCCCACTCGTGCAACTCGACGAATCGGGGCCACCGCGACATGAGCCGCTCTTGGTTGAGATGAAACGCACGCGCCAGAATTTCCGTTTTGTCTTCACGCGTCAGTTCGTCCGTCGCTTTGAAGGCCAGAGAGAACCACGGCTCGTCGAATTTGCCGGTGGCATATTCCTCGAGCTGTATTCCGAGGGAAGGCACCACGTTGAAGGTGGCATGAAACCCGGGAGTTTCCCCGAGCACTTGCACCATGCCCCAATAATCTTTTACCGCGTGCAGACGCGTCCACGGCAGAACATAGCGGCCTTTCTCGGGGTCGCGATATTGCGGCTGGTGCATGTGCCACAGCACAACGAGGTGGACGCGATTCATCGGCGGCACCTGGAATGCTGGGAGCCCGCGCTCGTGTTACACTCAGCGTTCTTGTCATGCGCATTCTGGACCGCTATATCGTCCGCGAAGTTTTCCGTCATGCGTTCCTTGGATTCGTCGTTTTCACGTTTGTCTTGTTCGTGCCACAACTCGTCCGGGTGATGGAGCTTTTCGTACGTCACACGGGCTCCGGCAGCCAGATCGTCAAACTGTTCTTGTGCCTTCTCCCCGGCGTCTTCGTGTTCGCGATTCCCATGTCCATTCTAATCGGCGTGCTGCTTGGGCTTGGGCGCATGTCGGCGGACAGCGAGATCATCGCGCTCACCGCGCTGGGCATTGGACGGCGGCGGATCCTGCTTCCCGTCGGAGTCCTGGCGGCGACAGGCGCGGCACTCACTTTTGTGACCACCCTGTGGCTCGGTCCTTTGGCACTGCGCACTTTTCGTACCCTCGAAGCCGACTTAGTCTCTTCGCAAATCAATTTTCGGGTGCAACCGCGTGTTTTCGACGAACGCTTTCCGAAGTTGGTCCTTTACGTCAATGACGTTTCGGCCAGCGGCACCCAATGGCACGGCGTATTTCTCGCGGAAGCCGGCGGAGAGAACGGCTCGCGTGTCACCCTGGCGGAGAAAGCGATTGTAATTGCCGAGGCGAAGCAGGGCAAGCTTGAGCTGCATCTGCAGGGCGGCAGCATTCACGAATTCAACCGTTCGGACCCCGATCACTACGCGGTTGAAGCGTTTGGTCAGAGCGACTGGCCGATAGAGATCAGCGGACTGGTTCCAGCGCAACCCAGACAGTTCCGCAATCCCGAGCGTTCCGTGCATGAGCTGATGAACGACAACGGCCCCGGCTGGCGGGAAGCGCGCGTGGAATTGCATCGCCGCTTCGCGTTCCCGGTGGCCTGCTTTGCGTTTGCGCTGATCGCGGTGCCGCTCGGGGCGCAGCCGCGCCGCGGCGGCCGGGCCGCGGGATCGCTGATCGCCGTGCTGCTCATCGCCGCGTATTACTTGCTGTTCATCACGGGCGCAGGTCTTGCGCGCGAAGGGACGCTGCCGCCGGCCTTGGGACTGTGGATGGCGGATGTTCTCTTGGCCGTGGTTGGAGTGGCACTGCTTCCCCAGATGGAGCAATTTCGCGGCGAGAGCCGCTGGCTGCAACCCTTTGGACGATTCAAGACTTGGGTGCGGCTGGTGCGGTTGCGTAAAGCTCGCGCCCGGGCGGCCGCCGCGCGGGCGGCGAACGGGGTGCGGGCGAACAGCGAAGCTATTTCGCCTTCGGGCGGCAGCTTCCCGCAATTGATGGATCTTTATTTATTGCGGCGTTTTTTCTTTTATTTCGGGCTGCTAATGGCCGCGTTTGTGTTTCTCTTCGAGGCCTTCACGTTTTTCGAGCTGCTGGATGACATCGCGCGTCATCGCGTTCCGTTCTTGATCGTGATCGACTATTTCCGCTATCTCACGCCGTATCTGCTGTACCAACTGGCGCCGCTCGGCGCGCTGGTGGCCACCTTGGTGACCATCGGGGTGATGAGCAAGAACAATGAAATCGTGGCCTGCAAGGCCAGCGGGATCAGCCTGTACCGTCTTGCCGTCCCCCTGCTTTTGGCCGGAATCGCGCTGGCCACAACGATGATCATCCTGGACGACACCTACCTTCCCTATGCGAACCAGCGGCAGGACGCCCTGCGCAACCAGATCAAGGCGCGCCCCGCGCAAACGTACCGGCAGCCGGAGCGCTGGATCTTCGGCGAAAACGCAAAGATCTACAACTACGACCTGTTCGACCCGGCGCAGAATCTGTTCGGCGGACTGAGCATCTTGGAAATCGATCCCGCCACGTTCCAGATACGCCGGCGGGTGTTTGCCTCGCGCGCTCAGTGGTCCGAAGCGCAGAACCTCTGGGTTCTGGAATCCGGGTGGGTCCGCGACTTCTCGGACGGCACGATCGTGCGCTATTCGCGCTTCAATGTTAAAGATTTACCTGAACTCACCGAGCCGCCCAGTTATTTCATTCGCGAAGTGCGCCAAGCCTTTCAGATGAATTGGAGCGAACTGCGGCGGTACATCGAGAGTCTGCGCCGAGCGGGCTTCGATGTTTCTGCGCTGACGGTCCAGTGGCACAGGAAGTTTGCGTTTCCGCTGATCGCTCCGGTCAGCATGCTGCTGGCGTTTCCGTTTGCATTCTTGGTTGGGACGCGGGGCGCGATCGGCGGGATTGCCATCGGCGTGGGCATCGGCATTCTCTATTGGCTGGGTGCGGAGCTGCTCACCGCCATGGGTGGCGTCGGGCAACTGCCGCCGCTGCTGGCGGGCTGGACCCCGGACATCGTTTTCTTTTTTCTGGGTCTCTACTTTTTTTTCAAGATGCCTACATAAGAAACGCTCGCCGGCAAAGCAGAGAATGTCTGCATGCCGACGCGCGAGGTATTACTTTAGATTTTGCGAACAGCGAAATTTTGGAAACTACTTCCGCTTCTTTTTGGCTTTAAGTTTTTCTTCAATTACGGCTTGCGCCGCGGCCAGCCGGGAGATGGGCACGCGGAACGGGGATGCGCTGACGTAGTCCATCGCGACTTCATGGCAGAATTTCACGCTTTCGGCGTCGCCTCCGTGTTCGCCGCAGATACCGATCTTGAGTTTCGGTCGAGTCTGCCTTCCCCGCTCGATGCCCCAACGCATCAGTTGCCCGACGCCTTTGATGTCGAGGGACTGAAAGGGATCGGCGGAAAACACGGCGGCCTTCTTTTCGTCGACATAGTCTGGCAGGAAGCGACCCGCATCGTCGCGCGAGAGCCCCATGGTGGTCTGCGTCAGATCGTTGGTGCCGAAGGAAAAAAACTCGGCTACTTCGGCGATCTCTCCGGCGAGTAGAGCGGCGCGCGGCAACTCGATCATCGTTCCGACGAGGTACGGAAGCTTGATGCCGGATTTTTTGATCAGATCATCGGCGACGCGTCTCGTCGATTGCTCGAGGATGGAGAGCTCCTTTCGATCTAGAACGAGCGGATGCATGATCTCAGGTAATACTTTAACTCCAGTTTTTTGACATTCAATCGCTGCTTCAATGATGGCCTTCACTTGCATCTCAAGAATTTCTGGATAGGTGATGCAGAGCCGGCACCCGCGATGCCCCAACATGGGATTGGCTTCATGTAATTGTTCAACTCTTCTGGCGACCTTCTCAACGTCTAGGTGCAATTCCTTGGCGAGTTCCTGTTGTTTGGCGCGCTCGTGCGGAACGAACTCATGGAGCGGTGGATCGATCAAGCGAATCGTGACCGGAAAGCCGTCCATGGCTTTGAAGATTCCGATGAAATCGCGGCGCTGGAACGGCAGCAGCCTGTCGAGGGCTGCAACGCGAGCTTCCTTGGTATCGGCCAGGATCATTTCCTGGATGGCGCGCTGTCTTTCGTGACTTCG
>JBGOVR010000088.1:0-19934 GCA_041478205.1 Candidatus Acidiferrum sp. | reverse complement strand
CTTGCGTGTGCCCAATCACCGCAGGGTTTTCCACCCTCTCCCGTAGGCGCGGATGTTCCCGATGCCGCCTCAGCAAACGGCGCGGTGATCGTCGCGGTGCGTATCGTGACTGACGACGGGCGAGTGCTGGTAGAATCGCCGACCGGACTTTCCCTCCAGACCGGCAAAACACTTGAACGGGCCCAGATCGCAGAGAGCCTGCGGACGCTTTATCGCACGGGCGATTACGCGGACTTGCGTGCGGTGGCCACGCCGGTGGCCGGCGGCGTACGCATCGACTTTGTGGTTCGAGAGCAACTGTTCTTCAACCGGGTGGTCATCGTGGGCCTGGTCGCACCGCCGAGTGACGCGTCCGCCATCGCGTCGATGCAACTGTCACTCGGGCAACCCTTCCGTCAAGACGCCTTGGATGAGGGACTGGAACGATTGCGAGACACACTTCACGAGGAGGGTTTATACACCTCGGAAGTGTCCGCGGAAACGGCGGCGCATCGTGACACGCACCAGATGGACGTGATCGTCCACGTAAAGCCGGGGCCGCGAGTGCGCGTGAGGGAGATCCAACTCAAAAATGGCACGGAGTACCGCGACGCGGAGATTCTGTCGCGGCTGAAAATGAAGCCCGGGCGGGAGGTTACCTCCGTGCGAATCCGGCGCGGAACGGATCGCGTGCGAAATTTTTTGGTGAAAAAAGGCCACCTGAACGCGCGCGCCGTGGTCCATCGGGGAGAATACGACGCGGCGAAGAACACCATCCCGCTGGAATTGGACGTGACAGAGGGCCCTCGCGTCAAGATCAGCGTGGCGGGAGCGAAATTCTCGAACGGCGAGCTAAGAAAACTGGTGCCCGTGTATCAAGAGGGCGCGATCGACATCGATCTGCTAGAAGAAGGTAAGCGCAATATTCGCGAACGTCTGGAGCGGCAGGGGTATTTTGACGCGGAAGTGGAGTACGCGACCAATACCCGGGAAGTGCAACAAAGCGGAGGGTGGAAGGGCACGGAAGAACTGATTACTTATAAGGTGGAACGAGGCGACCGCCACGACCTCGCCGGCATCGAGATGACCGGCAATCATTACTTCAGCACGGAACTGCTGCGCAGCCGGCTGCAGATTTTTGGCAAGAGCTTCGCGACGCGTGGGCGCTTTAGCCGGCGTTTGGTGGACTCTGAGCGAGAGTCGATGCGCAATCTGTACTTGGCTAACGGTTTTCAGGACGCCGCAGTCGATTCTCAGATTCTGGATAACTATCAAGGAAAAGAAGGCAACCTGCTCGTCCGCTTCGTCATACGGGAGGGGAAACAGACGCGGGTCGCCGCGCTCAGCTTTGAAGGCATTCATGCGTTTAAGGAAGACTACTTATTGGGAGTAGTTGGAGAGACCCCCGGCCAGCCCTATTCCGATTTCAGCGTGGCCAGCGACCGCGACAACATTCTGGCACTGTACTACAACGAAGGCTTTCCCGACGCGCGCTTCACCCCTAAGGCGGAGCACGTCGGCCAGGAAATGAAGGCGGCCCAGCCGGAAAATGGGAATGGCAACCCGGGCGCGAAGGAAGGGCTGAAAAAAAATGGCAAAGAAAATGCCAGCGAGATCGCGCAAGCGGATCCCGTGAAGCTGGTCTACCACATCGACGAAGGGCCGCAAACGCGAGTGCGGAGAATTCTGGTGACGGGTTACGATCATACTCGCGCAGGGGTGATTCGACGCGAGATTGGTGTCAAACCAAACGCGCCGCTGCGGGAAGGCGATGTTGTCGAATCCCAGCGGCGCCTGTACAACCTGGGCATTTTCAACCGCGTGACGATCGAACCGCAGAACCCCAATGGAACCGACCGGGACAAGGATGTCGTGGTGCTGGTGGAAGAAGCAAAGCGCTATACGCTGGCCTACGGCGGTGGATTCGAAGTTCAAAGGTTGGCCAGCACGAACAATCCGACGGGCAGCGAAGTGCAAGCCGCCGTACGAGGAATTCTAGAGATCAGCAAGCTCAACCTTACGGGACGCGGCGATTCGCTGTCGTTCAAGCTTCGCGGCAGCACGATTGAAGACCGCGCGCTGCTGGGCTATTCGGATCCAAACACCTTCGCCAATCCGCACTTTACGTTTCAGGCTACGGCGTACACCGAGAAGACGCAGGACATCAATACGTTCACGGAAACGCGCTATGAAGGATCCGTGCAGCTCGCGGACCAGATCACACCGCGAACGTCGCTGATCTATCGCTACACCTTTCGCAAAGTGCGGGTGTCGAACTTGAACATACTGCCGCAGGAGGTTCCGCTCTTCAATGCGCCGGATCTTGTTTCACAACTTGGTGTGACGTGGGTGCGCGATGCGCGCGACAATCCGGCGGACGCCACCAAAGGCAGCTTTAACAGCGCCGATTTTGGTATCGCGGACACGGCGATCGGGTCGAGCGCGAGTTTTTTGCGATTTTACTATCAAAACTCGACATATCATCCGATTGGACGGAAGTTTAGCTTTGCGCGCTCGATCCGACTCGGGATTTTGGGGCCGTATCGCGACACGGTCTCGCTCAGTTTTCCGGCGCAGACTACGGTGGTGACGGTGATCCCGCTGCCGGAGAGGTTCTTTGCGGGCGGCGGCACCTCACTGCGCGGCTTTGCATTGAACCAGGCGGGTCCGCGCGACGCCACCACGGGATTTCCCGTCGGCGGCCAGGCGCTACTGGTGCTCAACCAGGAATTTCGTTTCCCGATGCGGCTGCCGTACATCGGTACAGCATTGGGCGGCGCACTCTTTTACGACGGCGGAAATGTCTACAGCCGCTTGAACCGCGTGACGTTCCGCGCATATTCGCCGGCCCCTATTTTCAATGCGGCAGATAAGACGTGCCAATTTAACTGCACGAACGAGCTGAACTATTTCGCGCACACCGTGGGACTTGGTTTTCGTTATGCCACTCCCGTTGGACCGATTCGCATCGATCTGGGCTATCAGTTGAATCGCCCCCAATTTGTGGTGTCGCTTCCCTGCCCAAGCAGCACGCCCAATTGCCAGATAGGAACGCAAGGCTTTACCAGCACGCGGCTTCCCGGTTTTCAAATTTTCTTCAACCTGGGAGCGACGTTTTGATGCGGCGGGCGGGCCTTCTCGTTTTTGCCGGCGCGCTGATCGCGCTGGCTGCCGTGCGATTGCGGGCTCAAGAGATCATCGATCGCATTGTGGCGCGAATCGAGAACGACATCATTCTGCTGAGCGATGTCCAGGCGCTGAGTCGCTACCAGCAACTCGTGGACGGAAAATCCGAGAGCGACGCGCAGATTGTGGACCGGTTGATCGATCAATGGATCGTGCGGAATGAAGCGGAAACCGCGCAATTCCCGCATCCCTCGGGCGAGGACATTGCGGGAGGAATGGAGCGCGTCGAGAAGTCGTTTACGTCACGCGCGGAATACGAGGCACGAAAAAAGCAGACTGGGCTGATCGATACGGATGTCAGAAACATGGTGGCCACGCAACTATATCTTAGCAACTACCTAGATTCGAGGTTTCGCCCTTCGGCGCAAATTGACCCCAAGGATGTGGAAGATTTCTATCAGAAGGCGGTAGTCCCTCGCGCGCAAGCACGGGGACAAGCACCGCCTTCGCTGGACGCAGCACGCGACTATATCCGCGAAGCGTTGGTGCAGCGCAGCATCAACGAGCAGGCGGATCGCTGGCTGAATGAAAGCCGCGCCCGAGTGAAGGTGAATAAGTTCGTGGATCAAGGCACGAAATGACCGGCGAAACGCGGCGGCGAAAATGGAGATGGCTGCGCCACGTCGCATGGGTGCTGGGCGCAAAGATTGTGCTCATCGTTACGGGCCTGCTCATCTTCTTCGGGAGCGGCGCGGGTAACCCGCTGATCCGCCGCTTCCTCATGAATCGTCTCGAAACGATGACGGGAGGCCGCGTCGAACTGCGCACAATTTCCATTCATTGGTTGTCGCTCCGGGCCGAGCTCAGGGGCCTGGTAATCCATGGCCGCGAGCCCGCGGGCACCGAACCGCTCTTTGCCGCGGAGGATGTGCGCATCGGCCTGCGGGTTGATTCTTTTTGGGGCCGGAGAGTCTCGCTGAACGATTTGTTCCTTCAGCAACCGCACGTGCACATCCGTGTTGAGCGCGACGGATCGACGAATTTGCCGGCGCCGCGCTCGGCTTCCAGCGGGAAGAAGCTCTCGCGCGAGACCCTTTTTGACTTGCACATTCGCCGCGTGCAACTCGAGAACGGCTGGGTGCTCTATAACGACGTGCAAACGCCGCTGGCCATCGAAGGGTCGGACCTGCACCTGGCGCTGGATGCCGGCGGATCCCTGGATCATCCGCTGTACCTCGGAACACTCGATTGGCAATCGGTGCAATATACGGCAAAACGATTCCTGCCGGTGCCGGTAAGCATCTCCGCGAGATTCACGCTGTGGCGAGATGGCTTCACGCTCGAGCAAGGAGTCCTCAACGCCGCGCACTCGCATGTTGATGCGCAGGCGGAGCTGCAAGACTTCTCGCAACCAAAGTGGACTTTCCGGTACCGGGGCTGGGTGAATCTGCGGGACCTTCGCGAGATGTTTCGTTCGCCGGAGACGCCGACGGGCCATGTTGACGTTCGCGGCGAGGGCAGCTTCGCGGGCGGACAGTTTCGCGGCACGGGAGGCTATTCGGGCCAGGACATCACTCTCAGCTACCAGCCCATCTTTCATGCCTCCGGCGTTTCCAGCCGCGGCAGCGTTCACATCGACAACAAAGGTCTGGAAGTCCCCGACTTCGTGGCGGAGGCATTTGGCGGCACGGTGAAGGGCCGCGTCACGCTGCGTTTTGACGGGCTTTTTTTCCGCGCGGACACGCACGTCCAAGGCATGCGCCTCGCCAGCGTTTGGCCCGCGATCGAAGAGTCCAGCTTCCCGGTTGACGAACTGCACTGGGACAGCCTGCTCTCCGCGGATACCGTCGAAACGTGGACCCGTGGATTCGAGCATTTCGAGATTTCCGCCAAGATGCAATGGACATCTCCAGACACGATCGCTGCGGGGCACATCCCGGTGGACGGCGATTGGGCGATTCGTTATCGCTACGATCATCAGGATCTCAAGATTGATTCGGGCGAATTTGAGACACCCGAGTCGCGTGGCTCCGTCTCCGGCGTTCTGGCGCCGCATAATACGGACTTGGACGTGCGTTTCGAAACCGGATCGCTGGAAAGCTATCGAGATTTCATCAACGCGGTTCGGGGCGCCGCGCCGAATTCTCCCGACGCCGTCAAGATCATTGCGGGCAATGCGCGTTGGGATGGCAAAATCACGGGTCCCTCCGGCGGCCCGACGTTCACAGGCCATCTTCACGGCGAGCAGGTGCGTTACGAGGACCTCGCATTTGATCTCGTCGACGGCGACCTTAGCTACTCGCCTAAAGAGTTGACGCTTGCCCGCGGCCGCGTGCGCCGCGGAGCGATTGACGCCGGGATCGACACCACTCTGGCACTGACGCATTGGAGTTTTCTTCCGGAGAACACCTGGTCTGCCGACGTCAATTTCGAGGCGACCCCGCTCGAAGCGCTCCAGCAGGTTTTCGGCTGGTCGTATCCGGTGCGCGGCCGGCTGACAGGACAATTTCACGGACGTGGCACGCGGGAAGATCCGGCGATCACCGGCCTTTTCGATCTCGCCGACGGAAATGTGGGCGGCGTTTTGTTCAACCGTCTTCGCGGGCAGCTCAACCTCAACAAGGGCGAATTTCGCATTGCAGATGCGGAGTTGCGTTTGTTCGCCCCAGGGAAAGAAGCGGGACGCGGGGCGGGTATCGTCACGGGAACCGCGGGGTACGGCTTTGCAGACCGCAATATTTCCGTCGATCTGGTTGGTGCGTCCCTCCCGCTCGCAAACTTCGAAAGGCTGCAATCATCGCGCTTTCCCGTGGACGGACAAGTTAGTTTCCGTCTCAAGGCGAGTGGTTTGGCAACGGCACCGAAAGCCGAGGGGACCCTCCGCGTCGTGGATCTGCGAATCGGCCAGGCGGTCATTGGAAGCTTTGACGGAGGGCTCACTTCGGATGGTCAAACCGCGAAGCTCAAGCTTGGCTCGGCAATGAGCGCTGGAGAAATTTCCGGAGACGTCACCCTCGGACTCACCGACCCGTTTCCTCTCGATGGGAAGGTTGCGATCAAGAACATCAACCTGGATCCTTTCCTTATGACCGCGCTGCATCTGAATCAATTCAACGGACACGGCACAGCCGATGGAGAAATTGCGTTCACCGGAACGCTCAAACATCCCGAGAGTCTTGTCGCCGATGCTCAATTCTCACGGCTGGTCTTTAACTATGCGAACGTGCAGCTCGAAAATGTGGGGCCGGTGCATCTTCGGTCGTCGCGCGACAATTTCCAGATCGAATCGGCAACGTTCCGTGGAACGGATACAAACATCCAAATCGATGGAAATGTGGAGTTTTCAAACCGGCGTGCCGTTAATCTGCGACTCAACGGCGCCCTGGACCTTCGGCTGCTTTCCAGCCTGACGCCGGGACTAACCAGCGGCGGCACGGCGCAGGTAAATGCCACATTTGAAGGGACGCTCGACCGACCGCGCATCACGGGCCGCGTTCACATTGAAAACGCCGCGGCGCGGGTTGCCGATTTCCCCACGGGACTCAGCGTTATCCAGGGCGACCTGATTTTCGATGCCGCGCGCATCCACTTCGATAACCTGACAGCGCAGGCTGGTGGCGGCACGCTGCATCTGTCCGGCAGCGTCAATTACGGCGAGCGGCCCGTGCGCTACGACATCACCGCACGCAGCGACGGCACGCGCATCCGCTATCCGGAAGGTATGAGCTGGCTGACGGCTGGCTCGCTTCGCCTCACTGGGACGACCGAGGCCGGCGTTCTTTCCGGGCGCGTGACCGTCGAGCGCGTCACGCTCACGCAGGGCTTGGAAGTCGCGGGCGCCCTGGTGGCCACCAAGGAAGGCATCTCCAGTCCCTCGACGAGTTCTCCCTTCTTGCGCAATCTTCAATTCGACATTGAAGCAGTATCGACGCCGGACGCGCGCATGCAATGGCCGGGCGCCGAGCTCGAAGCAGAAGCGAATTTGCGCGTGCGCGGGACTTGGGAACATCCCATTCTCCTGGGCCACATCCATGTTCTCTCCGGCGACCTGCTGTTCCACGGGAACCGCTACAAAGTGGCGCGCGGCGACATCAACTTCGCAAATCCTTTCCGGCTGGACCCCGTGGTAAACGTCGAAGCCAGTACCACGATCCAGCAGTATGAAATCACGCTGAACTTCAATGGACCCGCGAGCAAACTCACGCTCGCCTATCGCTCGGACCCGCCGCTGCCGGGGAATGACATCGTCACGCTGCTGGCGCTGGGGCAGACCAGCTCCGAAGGCACGGCGCGCAGCGGCGGCACAACGCAGAGCGCCACATCGGGAGCGTCGGCGATTCTGTCCGAAGCGGTGTCGAGCCAGGTGGGCGGCCGCTTGGAAAAATTATTCGGGATCACGAACTTCCGGGTTGATCCGGGGCTGACGGGCGTGGGCACCACGGGCTCGGGACAGAACGCGGCGGCGCGCGTGACCGTGCAGCAGCAGGTCACGCGAAACATTACGGTGACCTACGTATCGAATGTGGGGTCAACGCAGCAGCAAGTCATTCAAGTGGAGTACAACGTCAATCGCAATGTTTCCATTGTGGCGCTGCGCGATTACAACGGCACGTTCGGCATCGACATCAAGATCAAAAAGCGTTTTCCTTAAGTAAGTAGGGCAAGTTGGACTGCTGGCTACGGATTTCCCCGATACACATCAGGGTTGTGAAGCGTTGGCTTGGCTCCGGGGTTGCGCCTGTTGTCGTGCCTGCGCTTGCTGTTTCGCTTGCTCATCTTGGCCCGGACGCGGCTTGACCAAGCGTGCCTGGCTGGCGATGCCGGGATATTGTTTGCGCAAATCCTGCAGCACATCTTTCGCTACTCGCGTGCTGACGGCACGGTTTGCGGCCTGAGTTTCCGCCGAGATCTTGGGCATTTCTGCCGCGTATTTTTGCCCCAGCGGTGATCCGTAAAATTGCAGCAAAGCTTTGATGTCGTCTTCCGTGAAATGCTTGTCGTAGATCGCTACGAGCTGACCGGTCACGTCGTCAAGGTTGAATTTCTTCTGATAGTCCGTGACAAATGCGTTCACGAACTTCTGCCCGCGCTCGTTACCAGGCACGGAGGCGATCAGATTCTCGCGAAATTGCTCGGTTCCTTTCGCGACCGCGTCTTGCACTACGTCGCGGGCGTCCACGAGTTCCATCAACGAACGGATGTCCGCCTCTTTCGCGGGATCGATCGAAGCGGGCGTTGCTTGCCCCTGCGCCGCCACGGCATTCTGGGGCGCGGCCTGCACGGAGCTTTGCGAAGCTCCCTGGATCACCACAAGAAACGTTCCAACGTAAATGATACACAGCGCCAAAACCGCCTTCATGACTTCCTCCGTGAGCGGCGTTTTCATTCTTCCGCCACGCCTGCAATTGTAGATAGCGCGCAGGTCTCCGTGGTGCCGCTCGAAGGACAGGCGTGCTGCGTCATTCACCGTACGTTTAGCCACTGTACTTTCGTTCAGGCGGTGCAAATCGTCCCCAGCACCGATGTTTTCGACGGCCGCCACGTCCGTGTCGCGATGCTGCACGATGGCGAAATCTTCGAGCCACCTACGGGCCCCGGTATCGCGTCAATGGCGGTTCTCCCCTGGCTCCTTTTCATTTCGCTATGCTACCTTGTGTGGTGTAAGACACAATTCGGCGAGCCAATCTTGGGAACCACAAAAAATGGATGAACTGCTCAAATGGCGCGGTGAGTTTCCCATTCTCGACCGCACCACCTATCTCATCAGCAATTCGCTTGGCGCCATGCCACGCGGTGTCTACAACGGCATGCGTGCCTACGCGGATTCTTGGGCGGAGCGCGGCGTGCGCGCCTGGGAAGAGGGCTGGTGGGACATGGCCGTTGGGGTGGGCGACAAAGTCGCTTCTCTGATCGGCGCCGCTCCCGGCGAGATTTCCCTGCACCAGAACGTAACGCTCACGCAGGCCACCATCTCCTCCTGTTTCGATTTCCGCGGGCCGCGCAACAAAGTGGTAATGACCGACCTGGAGTTTCCTTCGATTCAATACTTCTATCACGAGCAGCGGCGCCTCGGCGCTCGCGTCGAGTTGATCCCCAGTTCCGATCCCGTGCGTTTCGACCTGGACAAATTTCTCGCGGCGATAGACGAGACCACTCTTCTGGTGCCCATCTCGCTGGTCCTTTTCCGCAGCGCGTACATCGTGGATGCTCGTGCCATCATTGAGCGCGCGCATCGCGTCGGCGCGCTCGTAATTCTCGACGCGTTCCAGGCGGCCGGCACCATTCCCTTTGATGTGCGCGCGCTCG
The DNA here is from genome assembly GCA_041478205.1 of Candidatus Acidiferrum sp. Lineage (GTDB taxonomy): Bacteria > Acidobacteriota > Terriglobia > Acidiferrales > UBA7541 > Acidiferrum. The sequence continues at coordinate 10,523 of JBGOVR010000088.1, read as the reverse complement.
GCGCCGATTTCGCCGTGGGCGGGGTGCTGAAATGGCTATGTGGCGGACCGGGGGTTGCCTATCTTTACGTGCGAGAAGACTTGCGCGCCCAATTGCGCCCCGCGCTTACCGGATGGATCGCGCATCGCCGTCCCTTTGGATTCGAGACCGGCGCCATCGACCCGCGCGATGATTCTTTCCGCTACCTCAACGGCACGCCCCATATTCCCGCGCTCTACGCTTGCCAGCCGGGTCTCGACATCTTGAACGAGGTGGGCATCCACGCCATTCGCGCCAAGTCCGTGCGCATGACGGCGCGCCTCCTGGAGGGCGCACAGTCTCGCGGATGGCGTGTGAACACTCCGGAAAATCCCGCGGAGCGCGCCGGGACGGTTTCGATCGAATGTCCTCACGCCCACGAAGTTTGCCGCGAACTCCTCGCGCGGGATGTCCTCGTCGACTACCGTCCTAAAGCCGGCGTCCGCATTTCTCCGCATTTCTACAATCGCGAAGATGAGTGCGATTTTGCCTTGGCGCAGATGGAAGAAATCCTCGCCACGCGCGCATGGGAGAAACACGCCGTCGCTTCGACGCCGGCCTGATCCGATGGATCGTCATGACGATTCCCGCGCCAAGCCCTCGAAACCCGTGAGCGATCCGTCAGCACATGGTTCGCCAAGCCTCTATGAGGCTGCCCGCCGCGCCATGATCGAAACGCAGATCCGCCGCCGGGGCATACACGAAACGCGTGTCCTGGCAGCTATGGGTGCGGTGCCGCGCCATGAATTCGTCCCTACCGAATTCCGCAACAGGGCGTACGAGGATGCGCCGCTGCCTATCGGCGATGGTCAGACGATTTCGCAACCTTACATCGTCGCCGCAATGACGATGGCGCTTCGTCTCCGCGGCGGCGAACGGGTGCTGGAAATAGGCACAGGTTGCGGCTACCAAGCCGCGGTTCTGGCGTCGCTCGCCAAGGAGGTCTTCACGATCGAGTACCGTTCGGAGCTGGCCACCTCAGCCGCCGAGCGTCTCGCTCGCCTTGGCTACGCCAATGTCCACGTCCATTGCGGCGACGGCACGCTGGGCCTGCCGGAGTTCGCGCCGTTCGATGCGATTCTGGTGGCGGCCGCGGCACCCGCGGTGCCGGCGCCGCTTCTCGCGCAGCTTGCGGAAGGCGGCAGAATGGTGGTGCCGGTCGGCAGCGTCGAGAATCAGGAATTGCAGCTCGTCGAACGCATGAATGATAAATTTCGCACCACCATGCTGGAGGGCTGCCGCTTCGTTCCGCTCGTGGGCGCGCACGGTTGGAAGGAATCTTCCTTTCGATGAGCGCCACCGCTGTCGAGCTTTCGATCGTCATCCCGGCATACAACGAGGAGCCTCGCCTGCCCGCATCGCTCGCGCAGATTTCCGCTTACATCCATGCGTCCGGGCGGGAAACGGAGGTAGTCGTCGTGGATGACGGCTCAAGCGACCGCACCGCTTCCGTCGCGGAATCTTTCCGCAGCGAAATTCCACGCCTGCGCGTGATTTCCAACGTCGAAAATCGCGGCAAAGGCTATAGCGTGCGCCACGGAATGCTCCAAGCCCAAGGCCGCATCGTGCTCTTCACCGACGCGGACCTTTCCGCGCCGATTGAAGAAGCCGACAAGCTCCTGGCTGCTCTCGAGAACTCCGACGTCGCCATCGGCTCCCGGGCCATGGATCGCAGCTTAATCTTTGTCCGTCAATCTCTTTTCCGCGAGTTCGCCGGCATTGTGTTTAACGCCATCGTGCGTCTCACCTTGCGCCTGCCCTTCGTCGACACCCAGTGCGGTTTCAAAGCCTTCCGCCGGGAACCTTGCCACATTATTTTCGAACAACAGAGCATCGACCGGTTCGGGTTCGATCCGGAGCTGCTTTATTTGGCGCGGCGTCACGGGCTCCGCGCGGTGGAGATCCCGGTGCGGTGGGCGCACTCGCCGGCGACGAAAGTGAATATGTTCCGGGACAGCCTCCAGATGTTTCTGGACGTGTTCATCATCCGCTGGAACGCGCTGACCGGCCGCTATCCGCGCCCTAAGCAAGCTTGACTAGGTCGCACTTACTTTGTATTACAAAGTACTTGACAACTTTCGCCCGAACTGCTAGCCTCTTTCTTCATGGCCCTCGGTAACGCACTCCGTTCTCCCAAACGCGAGCCTATTCCCATCGATGCTCGCGCCGCGGACCATCTCCGTTACATCCGTGAAACCATGGAGCGCGCCGGAGAGTTTACCGCTGTGCCCGGCTGGGGTGGCGTGGCCATGGGCTTCACCGCCATCGCGGCGGCTTTTGTCGCCGCGCACCAATCTTCTCCGCGCGCCTGGCTCACGGTCTGGCTCTTGGAAGCCTTCGTTGCCGTGGCCATAGCCGCTGCTACCGCGGCCACAAAGGCCCACCGGGCCAACGCGGCTCTGTTTTCCGGCCCTGGCCGCAAGTTTCTGCTGAGCTTTGCGCCGCCTATCATTGTTGGCGGCCTGTTGACGTTTGCGCTGTTCCGGGGCGGCGCGCTTGCCGCTCTTCCGGGCGTATGGCTTCTTCTGTATGGCACGGCCATCGTCACCGGCGGGGCTTTTTCCGTGCGGGTGGTGCCAGTGATGGGGCTATGCCTCATGGCCGTTGGAACGATTGCGCTCTTCGCACCAGCAGGGTGGGGCAACGCGTTCATGGCCGCCGGGTTCGGCGTCCTGCAAATCGGTTTCGGGATTTGGATCGCGCGGAATCACGGAGGATAGTTGAGCCCGGCTTGGCCGGCGTCGCCGTTGAAAAGGAAAGTGCATGGCTAAATCGTCCACAGCCCGGCAGGAACGGTTTCCGCGCTCTCGCGAGCGCGATGTCGTTTCGTCGGCCGCTCCCATCCCATCCCATGAAACCGTCCCGGCGGACCTGGACCGCCTCATTCACGAAAGGGTCCGCCTCGGTATCGTTAGCGCGCTGGCCGTCAACCGGTCGCTCACGTTCAATGAATTAAAGGCCATGTTGAAGACCACCGACGGCAACCTGAGCGTGCACGCACGAAAGCTGGAAGAAGCCGACTACATCGTGTGCGCGAAATCTTTCCATGGACGTTTGCCCAAGACGGAGTACCGCCTGGCTGCGGCAGGACGGCGCGCCCTGGAGCGGTACCTGAACCACATGGAGGCCCTGATTCGCGCGACGCGCGAGGGCTGAGGCCCCCAAATTTTTTTGCCGTTGTACTTTGTAACGCAGAGTAGTTTGTGTCATTTCCCCGCGGCGGAGAAAGAACATGAACATGTCACCCATCGTTATGCAGCAACCCCCGGCAGTCCGGCCTGAACTCCCGCAATCGCGTGGTCTTCACGTGGCCATCATCTCCGACGGCAACGGCCGTTGGGCCACCTCGCGCGGCCTCCCGCGTTCCGCCGGACACCGCGCCGGCGCACAGACGGCCCGCCGCATCATTGCGGCTGCCCCGCGCCTTGGCATCCACACCCTTACCCTCTTCGCGCTTTCCTCCGCCAACTGGAAGCGCCCGTCCGCGGAAGTGAGCGCGATTCTGCGCATCCTTCACGAGTATCTGCTGACCGAGACCTCGCACTGCATCGACGAAGGCGTGCGTCTCAGCATCATCGGCCGCCGCGACCGCCTGCCCGCGACGCTCCGGCAGGCCATCGTCGATTCCGAAGCGCTGACGTCCCACGGCACGCGCTTGCATCTGCGCCTTGCCGTCGACTACTCGGCGCGCGAAGCCATCTATCAGGCCGCGTGCCGGTTCTACAAGGTCACGGAGCTCTCGCAAGAGTCCTTCAGTAGCGTCCTCGCCGAAGTGCTCCGCGGTGGATCGACCGATGTCGATTTGCTGGTCCGCACCGGCGGCGACCAGCGCCTCTCCGATTTCCTTCTTTGGGAATGCGCCTTCGCGGAGTTTATCTTCTTGCCAAAACGCTGGCCGGACTTCGCTGTCTCCGATCTCGAGGCTGCCGTGCAGGAATTCGGCACACGCGAACGCACGCGTGGCGCACTACCCGACGCCATCGCCGGCTAGAAATAGCCCAGTCCAAGGCCACCAGCCCCCCACTAAGTCCTTCACAACGCTTGCCTTCCGGCCAGGCGTAAACCCGTCCCCTGACGTTTCACGCCGTTCGGTCGTCTATACCCCAGGAGCATGGCATGGGAATCATGGGACTTGCGCTGCCCTGGGGGAATAGAATCCCTCCCGCGCCGTGCGAACGGGAGAGGCGAGTGGAACCTTTCCGTAACCAAGCCGCCGCTCCGGATGCGGCGGCGGAGGCTCTCAAAGCGGAGGACACCGCCCTGGCCGCTGCCTGCCAGTCCGGCGATCTGCTCGCCTACGAGCGTCTCTACGCGCTGCAGGGCGCGCGCATGAAAAACCTCGCCCGCAACCTTCTCGGCAATCCAATCGACGCCGAAGACGCCGTGCAGGAAACCTTTCTGAAAGTGCAGCGCGGCATCGCAAGCTTTCGCGGCCAGTCCAGCTTCGTCACCTGGACCTTTCGCATCCTGGTGAACACCTGCCATGACGCGCGGCGCAGCCGCATGCGCAAAAAGGAAGTCGCCAACGATGACAGCGAGGAATCTCCGCGTCCAGAACCGCGAGCCCCGGGCGCCCATCCTTCGCTCCGTCTCGCCCTCGAGCGCGCGTTGGCGCAACTCACGCGCCACCAGCGGGACGTTTTTCTCTTGTACGAAGTCGAGGGCTTTCGCCACGCGGAAGTCGCCGCCACCCTCGAAATTACCGAAGCGGCTTCCAAGAACACGCTTTTCCAGGCCAAGAAGAATCTTCGCCAGGTGCTCGACGCTCCACGCGGCAGCGATGCCCCGGGAGCACGGTGAATTCCGATGAACGCTACCTGCGACGATCGCAATCGTATTTTTGAAGACGGCACCCCCGCCGAATGGGCCGCGCTGGAAATACATGCCGCTACGTGCGCGCCGTGCGCCGAAGAACTCCACGCGTGGAAGTCTCTGAGCACGGCTGCCGCAGAGCTGCGCGATTACCAAGATAACCCTTCACTCTGGCCGCGCATTCAGCGCTCGCTCGCGGAAGAGTCCACTGGTGCCGGGCAGAGTGCCATGCGCTGGAGCTGGCGACCGCTCTGGCAAAGTGTTTTGCTCTCCTGGCAAATAGCCGCAGCGAGCGCCCTCGTTCTCGTCCTGGCGCTCTCCTCCAGCTGGTTCTACCTGCATCGCGCGCAGCCGCCTCAGTCAGCCGACTTCCTCAAGAACAAAGCGCTCATCGACGTCGAGCGCGCCGAGTCCGCCTACGTGCAGGCGATTGATAAGCTCGGCGCTGCAGCAAAGCCCCAGTTGGAGAACCCTGAAACACCGCTGCTGGCGAACTACCGTGAGAAGCTGCTCGTCCTGGATAGCGCCATCGGCGACTTGCGTGCCCAGACCGGGCAAAATCCATCGAACGCCCATCTGCGCTATCAATTGCTTGCCGTGTATCAGGAAAAGCAGCGCACGTTGGAAGAGATTGTGGAGGAAAAGCGATGACCGGCCCCGCACCCAGCAACCCGCGAACTAGTTGGCGCCGCGATTTGATCGCACTCGTCTGCGCCACCTCTGTCTCTTCATTAGCAGCCATACCAGCGACGGCCGGGAATCCCGGACAAGAGCAAGTCTCTCGTGATTTCCAGAAAACCCTGACGCTCGGCTCTGGCCAATCTGTTCGCATCGAAAATAAATTCGGCGAAGTCCGCGTTCACGGCGAATCCGGCCGCGAGGTCAAAATCTCCGCCATCATTCGCGTTCAGGGCGGCTCGCACGACGAAGCCGACTCGTACGCGCAGAAAATCCAGATCGAAGTGCAACAAGACAACGATGGCGTGCGCGTCCGTACCGTCTACCCCGGCGATGACAGTCGCTGGTTTCACCTGGGGAAGAGCGCGTCCTATTCGGTGAACTACGACATCGCCATGCCGTCCGACGCTCCTCTCTCCGTCAAGAACAGCTTTGGCTCGGTGTCAACCACCGGTGTGCGCGGCAAATCCGATCTCGAGAACAGTCATGGCTCGCTCGCCGTGCGCGATTCCGGGCCCGCGCGCCTCAACAATTCTTTCGGCAGCATCGACCTCGCCGGCGCCGCCGGCGATACTTTCATCAACGACAACAATGGCGCCGTGCAAGCCTCCGGCGTCAAAGGCGCGCTGGATTTGCGCAATCGTTTCGGCAGCATCTCGGTGCGCGACGTTCAGGGCGCCGCCACCATCGCCGGCGGCAATGGCACGGTCACCCTGGCCGACGCGGCCTCCGCAAACATAACCACTTCGTTCGGCAGCGTCGACGTCCGCAACATCCGCGGCGATCTGACCCTGCACGACAACAATGGCAATGTGGAGATCTCCTCGATCGGCGGCGCCGCCGAAATCTCCAATAGCTTCGGCAACGTAACGTTCTCCGACGTGAAGGGTCGCGTGGATTGCACTACCAACAACGGCCGCGTGAAAGCCTTTTCCGTGGCAGGCAGCTCCGTGACCATTCGCGATTCCTTCGGCAACATCGACCTGGACAACATCGCCGGCGCGCTCGACGCGGAAACTTCCAACGGAAAAATTACCGTGCATGATGCCCGCGGCAGCGTCACCCTCAAATCCTCGTTCGGCGCCATCGAAGCCTCGAACATCCCCAAGGGCATTCGCGCCGTAACCGGCAATGGCGGCATCGTGATCGCCGACATCGGCGCCGACGCCTACGCCAAGACGAGTTTCGGCAGCGTTCAAGCCGAACGCATCAACGGCAATCTGATCGTGGAGAACAACAATGGCTCGGTCATCGCCAAGAACGTCAAGGGCGATGCCCGCGTGAATACTTCCTTCGCGGGCGTTACTCTCGAATCCATCGGCGGGAAGATCGCCGTGGACAACCAAAATGGCGCGATCTCGGTCACCGCCTCGCGCCCGGCCGGCGGCTGCCGCGACATTTCGCTCAAAACCTCTTTCTCATCCATCCGCATCGGTATTCCGGGCGGCGGCGGCTACAACGTTTCGGCGCGCACTTCCTTCGGCAGGATCTCCAGCGACGTGCCGGTTACCTCCACGGGCAGCATCGCCGGCGACTCTTTGAATGGGACGATTGGTTCCGGCGGGTGCCAGCTCCAGCTTACCGACTCCAACGGAAGCATCGAAATCGCCAAAGCCTCATGATCGCCTGACGGGTCAACGCGCGGCCCGCCGCGCGCGGTCCATCGCAAAAGCCTTGCGCAAGATGCGCGTAGCCGTTTCCGTCAGCGCATACTTGCCGAGCTCTTCCTCACGCGCAAATGCCACGTCGGTGACGTCGCTGCTTGCCGCAGGTTCTCCCGCGATGCGCTCGCACAGAAAGTCCACGATAACGTAGTGAAAACGCGGACGTCCTTTCGGCTCCCCATTCCCGAAATAAATCCTGTCGAACACTTCGATCAACTCCAGCACGCTCACTTCCAGTCCCGTTTCTTCCGACAACTCCCGCGCGACACCCTGCTCCAGCGTCTCCCCCAATTCCAGCGTGCCCCCGGGAATCGACCATTCGCCGCGCAGCGGTTCGCTGCCTCGGCGGATCAGCAACGCCCGGCCATCGTCGATAATCACGCCGCCCACGCCGACCATGGGGCGTTCCGGATACTCTCGCGAAGAGGCCATCTCTACTTAACCTCGGCTCCATTGTCCACGGAGCAGCACTCGTGGCTATGGCAGTTGACTTCGTACCCGCGGTATATAATACGCTGGACGTGGTGCTCGCGGTTCTAGCAGCGCCAGCCTGGTTAACAATTCTACGGAGGATGGAGCCGTGATCCGCTGCCCCGAATGTTCCGCTGAAATCGACGTCGACGAAGACGAAGTCGAGGAGGGCGAAATCCTCAGCTGCTCGGAGTGTGAATCCGAGCTCGAAGTGTCGCAGATCCATCCCGTTCACCTGAACGTCATCTCGGAAGAGTCCGACGATGACGACGATGATGACGAAGAAGAAGAAAAGGATGAGAAGGGCGAGAAGGGCGATGCTCCCGAGGACGACGAGGAAGAGGAAGAAGAGGACGTGGAGTAACCCGGTCGCCGACGCCACTCTTGGCATCTCCTTTGCTCCCTCACCCATCTAAACCATCAGGAGCGAGCTTCATGCATCCACCTCGCTGGCTCGTGATCCTCGGCACCGCAACGTTGCTGGTTCCCTTTCCGCCTGCTTTTGCGCATATCCAGGAACCCGCGCCGGTTCCTCCGCCTGCCGCGGCCCCCGCCCAACCACCGGCCAACCCAGGCAACGCCACCAGCAGCAGCAAGCGAAAATACAGCCACGCGAACGATTTCCTGATCCGCGGCACCATCTTCACCGACAAGGCCCTTGCCTTTCCTGCTGTGCAGTTGCGCATCCGCCGAAGCGCGGAAAAGAAGTTCCGCTGGGAGACCTATACCAATTCGCGGGGCGACTTCGCCATTCGCGTGCCGCAAGGGTTAGAATATGAGATGGTAATCCATGCCAAAGGTTTCGCCGATCAGACCCGGACGATCGACGCGAAGGCGGGTTTGAGCGAGACCACGCTGACTTTCCGGATGGAGCCCACGGCAGGAGAAAAAAAATGAACGCGCGAATGCGCCTGTTCTGTATCGGCCTGGCGTTGCTGCTTCTTGCCGGCCTCGCAATGGCCCAGGATGCCAAGCATGAAGCGCAGCTCCGCACCGTGCGCGGCGTGGTGATGGACAAATCCGAGTCGCCCATTCCTTCGAGTGTCGTGTTTTTGAAAAACACCCGCAGCAACGCCGTCCGCAGCTATATCAGCGACGACCAGGGCAACTATCGCTTCAGCGGCCTCGATCCCAATGCTGACTATGAGATTCACGCCGAAAAAGATGGCGCCAAGTCCCAAACACGAACGGTCTCCAGCTTTGACAGCAAGAAGGACCTCGTCCTAAACCTAAAGATCGAGAAAAAGAAAACCTGAGGCTCCGCAGAACCCTAGCCGGAAGATAGTGCCGCGACCTTCCTGGCACCCCGAATCCTCCTGTTTCTGCTGATTTACAACTGAACTATATCTCTTGCCTGGGTAACCATTTTTGCCAGCGAAGAATCCAACTTCGGAGCCCAACTTTATGGAAACCACGTCGGCGCATTCTTGCTGAGGTTCAGCCCTGCCGGGAGATAATTAAGACCCCTTACTTATGATCGACCAAAAACCAACGCTACGCTGTTTGTTTCTCCTAATTCTGATCGCGCTCGTAGCCCAGGCTTCGCCGGCCCTGGCGCAGCAGCAGCCACCCACCCCGGATTCCCCTGAATCAACAAGCGCCCAGCAAGCGCCCAAAGCTAAGGATCCGAAAGACGCCCAGGACAAAGGCAAGCCCGGCGATGCGGTTGGCAAGAGCAAGCTCGAAAAGGAAACCGGCACCATAAACGACCGCATCTTCGAAGTGATGCCCAATTTCGGCACCGTTGAAACCGCCAACCAGCTTCCAGCCATTTCCAGTGGACAGAAATTCCGTCTCGCCACCGCCGGCGTCTTTGATTACTTCACCTTTCCCTTCATTGGCGCCCTCGCTGGCCTCGATCAGGCGAACAATTCCCCAAAATCTTGGGGACAGGGATGGGGAGCTTACGGGAAACGCTATGGAGCTTCCTTTGCCGACAACGGCATCGGCACGTACATGACCACCGCCATCTTCCCCAGCATGCTTCATGAAGACCCGCGCTACTACCAGATGGGAAAGGGAACCTTCTCGCACCGCGCGTACCATGCCATCAATCGCTTGTTTATCACCCGCACCGATTCCGGCAACACCCGCTTCAACTACTCGGAAGTATTTGGCAACGCCATTGCCGCGGCCTTCTCCAACGTGTATCACGCGCCCGAAGATCGCACCGTCGGACGAAACATTGGAACGCTAGGCATGTTGCTTATGTGGGATGGCGTATCCAACGAGATGAAAGAGTTCTGGCCGGATATACGCCGCAAGGTTTTTCACAAAGACACGCCGTAGTCCGCAGGTATTGTAGGGGCGCAGCATGTTGCGCCCCAGCTTGGCAACCAAAGTAAAATTTAGAGCCGCCTTTTCGCGACGAGTGTCGCGGAATTCTCCGCGTAGCCCTCAGCGCGCCACCGGCGCAAGCACCCGCACCGCCCCAGGCATCACTTCGATCTCCACGGGTGCCGGGCCAAGAATTTCCCCGTCGCCGTGAAAAAAGCATGGCCGGTCCGTCATCAATCGCACTCGCCGCGCACGCGTCCGCGTCATGCACGAATGCGGCAGATCGCCGCTCCACCAAAGGCGCGGTAGTAGCGCCAGCACCTCCAGAGCGTTCAAATCTTTAACGAAAACCGTATCCAGCCAACCGTCGTCCAGCCGCGCGCCCGGTGCAAGACGCAGGCCCGCTCCGTAGGAAGGCGTGTTCAACACCCCAGCCAGCAACACCTTCGCCTCCATCAGCGGCAACTCGCTCCCCGGAAATTCCGCGCGCACGCGCAGCGCCGTGAACTTGCGTAGCGCCTGCAACGCCGCCGCGATGTAGCGCAGCCGCCCGGGCAGCCGCCGGTATTTACCGGCCGCGTGCGCCACCGCTTCCGCGTCCAG
>JBGOVR010000112.1:0-16316 GCA_041478205.1 Candidatus Acidiferrum sp. | reverse complement strand
CTAAAAACATAGATGTCCCATCTCCTGCTCGGACGTCGGCAATCCTGTTTATTAAACTCTGGGGAAGATTGCGCTAGCGGTCGAGTGTAGCAATCCGAGTGGATACACGCCACGATGGCGTACGAGTCAGCGCTCAAAGACAGTGATTTTTGTTGCAGTCCGTCAGGACTGACGGACGGAGGCGTTTGTGGATCGAAAGTACAGTCACCGCGGCTACCGCGACGCGGAAAAAAACGAGAAAAAAGATAAGTCACACTCGCACGACCGCAAGCCGCCCCAGGGCGGGCCGCGCGCGGATCAATTTGGGCCGCGCACCCCTCGCATGGTCGGCACGGTCACTCGCGGGCGCTGTTCCAACTGCGGCGCGGTGCTCACCGCGGGCTTCGATCCCAACGGCACGTGTCCGAAATGCCAGTTCGAGTTGCACTCCTGCAAGCAGTGCCGCTTCTTCGATTCCGGCGCGCAGTTTGAGTGCACGCAGCCGGTGCCGGAGCGCATCACTCCCAAGGACGCAAAGAATGCGTGCAAGTTCTACGAATTTCGCATGACCATCGAGAAGGACACGGCTCCGACGTCCTACGCACAGAAAACCACTGCCACTGCAGCCGCTCCTCCTCCCCGGCACAACGACGCGCGCCAGGCCTTCGAAGATCTCTTCAAGAAGTAAGCCGCACCGCTCCATCCGCGTCTATGTCTTTCCCTTTTTAGCGGTGTCCTTCCGGGTGGCACCTTGCTTTGATTCGCCCGCTCCCGTTACCAAAGCGAGTATAATGTCGCTACAGTGAATCCAGCGCGACCCCCGGCGCCCAGGAGGAACACCCACGATGCGCGCACGCAACGATCGCTGGCTCACCGCGCAAGAGACGGCAGCAGACATGAACACCACCAGCTCCGAAATCTGCCGCCTGATCAGCATCGGGCGCTTATCGGGAACCAAGCAGAAGGATTTTCGCCGCACCGGTAAAGCGCAGTGGCTGGTCGATCCGAAGTCCATCGCCAAAGAACTGCGCCGCAACGCCAAGCGTTGGCGCCCGGCCCGCCGCAGCAAACCCGCCGCCTTGCGCGGATGATCTAAGCCGCTTCTTCTCTTCTCGACTCCCGAATCGCCGCAACTTGTGTCGCCACCCTGCGTTCCTTTCCGCCCGCGTAACTGCAGCCGCTTCGTCTGGCGGAGGTAATAGCCGAGCCATTGCATCTCGCGGCCCGGCGAAAATCGTTCGCATCGCTCCAGGATGGGTCATTCCAAGTGAGCCGTTCCCAAGATGGGAAGCGCCCGAGTAACAGCCGCTTAGGTTTCGCACGTGGTCCCGGTCTTGCAACTGCACCCTCGGATGAAACCTCGAAGCAAATCATCACGGTTATCTAATGTATGCTTCGCTGCTCTCGGCGCAATCGCCGCGCTGCATGGACGCGCTGTTTGCGCACAAGATTTATCGCCGCTCCTCGCGGTGTCACGCAAACTGGAAGCGCCAAAACCAAAGACACCGAAGCCCCGGCTAAATGCTCGTTCGCGCTTCGCACTCAACCGCGCGTCGGTAACCCTGGGCCTGCTCCAGGGCGGAGCCGAGTTGTTCGACGGCATCGGCACACACCACTACGTCAACGCGCCATCGTGCCGGTCGTGTATCGAGGGCGATCCCGTGTGCCGCTTGCTCCTCGGCCCGCGGCCTACCTGGCCGCGCATGCTCACACTGGGCGCAATGGAAGACCTCGGCGCGGCATATCTGCACCAACGTATGCGTCGTTCGCCGCACAAGCTCGTGCGGTGGCTGGCACCAGTCGCGCCGCTCGCCTTGATCGCAATTCACATCGACCAAGGAATGGGAGTATTCGCCGCATCCACGAACCCGTGTTCTCCTCTGGGTCCCGGATACATCGTCGCCACCCAGAGCCAGATGGGCGACCGCGTCACCTGCAGCCGGCCAAGCCCTGCCCTAAAGGCTGCCGCCCGCCTCGCGCCGCAGACGCTACTTCGCCTGCAGTGACTCCAGGTAGCGATTCAGGTTCGCGATGCGCATTTGCACTTCACCTTCATTCCCACCGCTCATTTGCCGGAACACCGGGCCCCACACGGGCATCTCCTGGTCGCCATGAGGCATGAGATTGGTCTGGCCGCGCAGGATCGCCGCCACCTTGTCCCTGGGATATTTTCCGCCGTTCCGGCCGGCCAGGACGGTAAGGTCGGCGGGAGCAGCCGTGAGGGCCTTGGCCGCAGGGCCGCTGCCTTTGCCGTCCAGTCCATGGCACGAAGCGCAGTAGCTGGTGAACATTTCCTTGCCCGAAGCCGGCGAGGTTACCTTAGCCGGATCTTTCTTGAGTTTTGTTTTTTCCTGCGCGCTGGAACATAGCGCAGCGACTGCAAGGAGCCCGGGTACGCAGAGTTTGTGAAAAGCATTCATAGTCTTCTCCTGTTCGCGCAAACATTCCTTGGTCCGAACGGTGTAGAACATGCGCGCATCCTGGTCTGGAGTCACCGGGCATTGCAGTGAGGTGGGTCACAGGTGTTTGTGACGGCTGGTTTACCCCCTCCCTCTCTTTTTTTGGAAGTGCGGATTCTAAAGGGTTTACAGCGACGAGGCGCTATTCGATTCGGCAGTAGCAGTAGAGGAATTGCTGCGTGGCTCCGAATGGTGTGTGATGCAGCTCCTTGGAACTCTCCACCAAACGGAAGCGCGCGCCAAACTCGCCGTGCAGGGAGTCTGCGTCGTAACGCACAACATCGAGGCCACTACACCTCGCAGGCCCCTCCGGGCCGAAAGTGCTGACAATCACGTGACCTCCCGGTTTGACCGCGCCGGCGACCTGCCGAACGTAAGCAATACGCTGCTCTGGCGCAGTAAGAAAATGGAATACCGCGCGGTCATGCCAGAGGTGGTATGCGCTAGGTTCCAGCTTGACCTTGGTTATGTCAGCGACCAGCCACCGCACCCGCTCCGCAGCCGCACCCAAGCGCTTTTTGGTTGCGTCGATCGCGGTCTGCGAAACATCAAGAATGGTGATATTTGCGTATCCGCGCGCAAGAAGGTCGTCAACGAGTGTTGATTCACCGCCACCAACGTCGATGATGGAGGCTGAGCGCGCATTCGCCGCCCGCTCGATCAGTGCAAGGGAAGTTTCCAGGTGGGAGCGGTACCAACTGACCGCTTCGGGCGCCTTCGTCGTGTAAATTTTCTCCCAGTGCGCCTTTGTATCCATGAGCGATAGAGTCCTCAACTGCTCGCAAATTTCAACCGATGAGTTTTTGCATGCCGACGCTCAGCCCTGCTGCTCGGAGGTTGTGCTGACGGACGGGACCAGTCGATTTGCGAACGACCAGCTCGGTTTCAAGGTAGTAATCGACGCCTTTCGGCCGCTTGAGCTTCATCATCTTATCTAGCGCTTGGAATGCCAAAATTCCTAATTGTTCGCGAGGGACACGGATGGTGGTTAGCGGAGGCCGAGTCAGAAAGGCGAAAGCAATATCATCGATGCCTACGACGGACACATCATCGGGAACCTTCATGCCCGCTTCTTCGAGGGCGTTCATGGCGCCCATCGCAATCAGGTCGCTGCCGCAGAAGATCACCGTCGGTATCTCCGGCGAAGAAAGAATGGTATGCACCGCCGAAGCGCCGGCATCGATGCGATAGTTGCAATCAATGACCGGAAGAAGATTGAGTCTGCGTTCCCGCAGTCCGGCTATCAGGGCCTGTTTGATGGTAACGGCGGTGTAGTTCGCCTCAGGCCCGGCGATGACGGCAGCGTAGCGATGACCGAGACCGACGACATGCTCGATGGCCTGCGAAATTCCGCGCTGGTAATCAATCGAGATATTGCTGATCAGCGTGTCCGCAGTGCCAAGGTTGGAGAAGACGAGTCCCACGCCCGCGGCCGTTGCTTCAGCGGTTATCTCTCTACCGACGGAAGACGTCAAAATGGCTACCCCGCGAACATCACGCTCGATGAGTTTCCGAATGACCGACTTCGTGCGCTGCTGGTTGTACTCGGTGTTGAAAAGAAGGACGTCGAATCCCCGTTCCCAAGCCGCTTCTTGGAATCCGCGGATGATCTCAGGGAAATAGGGATTGGCAATCTCCGAGATTACAAGCCCGAACAAATCGCTTCGGCCGGTTGCCAGCCGGCGGGCATGCACATTCTTGAAGTAGTTGAGTTGGTGCACGACATCAAGAACGCGCTGGGTGGTTTCTGGGGAGATGGATTGAGTTTTGTTAAGTACGCGCGATACCGTGGCCGGGGATACCCCAGCCTTCTTGGCCACTTCCCGCATCGTGTGGCTCATGCGCTTTCTGTTCTGCAACGGTGAAACCTCTATCCAGGGGAGGGAAGTTGCTGCCCAGAGTCTCGACAGGCTCTCGAACATGCGCGACAGCGAGAACGGGAGCAGCGTTGCTCTCCCAGCTTACCTAAGCGATGAACGTACCACGGTTGGGAGCGGAAGGCTACGCGGAGAGGCAGGGATGGCCAGGAAGGAGAAAGAACTTGACAAGGGTGAGGGGAATGCATAGAAAGGCGTTTATGCAACCGGTTGCAGAAACCGGTTGCATAGATCCCGTCAACGGTTTGAGGGCGCTGGTGACGGAGCGGCAAGCGCAGGTGATCCGGCGAGGACTTCACCTGAGGCGATGGACAGGGCGAATTGCAGTGAACGGCAAGAACCATTGAGAGCAGGATGACTCATTTCCTAGACGACATACTCCGGCAGCCCAGCTCACTCGAGTCTGCGATCGAATATCTATGGGGAGCGGGCCGCCGAGAGCTGGAATCCGCGGCCGTCGCCGTGCAGAGCGCTCGTCATGTCTATTTGACGGGAATTGGCAGCAGTTACAACGCGGCGCTCGGCGCAGCCTCGCTTTTCTACTTGGGTTCCCGCCCGGTTTACCTCCAGGACGCCGCCGAGCTGCTGCATTTCGCAGCCCTTCCCGCCGATTCGGTGATTATCGTTATTTCCCGCAGCGGCCAGAGCGTCGAGATCGTCAATCTCCTTGCCAAGGCTCGCGAGAGCGGTTCGATTGTGATCGGCCTGACGAATTCGGAAGAGGGGCCGCTCGCGAGAGAAGCGCAAATCCCAGTCGTGGTGCCGGTCGGGCGAGATCACGGAATATCCGTCAACACCTACTCCACGTTGGCTGCCGCTGCGGCGGCTCTGGCAAGTGCCACTCTGAATTCTTTCGACCTCGAACTTAGAACTTCGCTGTTACGCGCTGTAAAGGAGACTGCCGAAACCATTCCAGGCTGGCGGGAACAGATTGCCAACACTCCTTGGCTTGAGCCCCGGGCCTCGTATTACTTTCTGGCTCGGGGTTGCAGTCTGGCGAGTTGTTATGAGGCCAGGCTCTTGTGGGAAGAAGGCGTCAAGTGGCCGGCGACTGCGATGGGACTTGGCAGTTTCCGGCACGGCCCTCAAGAAATCGTCGTGGAAGGCTCACGGTTCGGCATGTGGATCGATGGCCAGCGGATGCGCGAAGAAGACCTGGCCGTGGCGCGTGACCTGAGGAAGCTGGGTGCCTCCGTGATGATGATTGGTCAAGGCCTCCGCGAGGAAGCAAGTGAACTGGTATTCCGGGTTCCCCAAGCGCGCTCCGAGTGGCAATTTCTGTTCGATATTGTTCCGGCACAACTGGCTGCGGAGCGTTTGGCAAGGCTCTCGGGCGTAGATTGTGACTCCTTTCGGATTTGCTCCTACATCGTGCGAGGTGAGTACGGACTGATCACCGAGCAAGTAGCAGCTGAGAAGAATAAAGAGGTACACAGGTTCCGCGCGCAGGAAATTACTGATGTCTTCGATACCTAGAGATTCGAGCCTCTTGCGATTTGAGAGAGGATTCGTGCGGAAGCGTTGGGTGTGTTTGTGCCTGCTGGCCGGTTTGTCCCCGCGACCCGCGCAGGGCCAGTCTGGCGAGTGGCAGCAGCTCTTCAACGGAAAAGATCTGACCGGCTGGAAGCACGTGGGTCACGGGAAGGACGTGGTGGAGAACGGCCTGATCCGCACGCAGGGAGGATCGGGAATGCTCTATTGGACCGAAGGCAAACTCGGAGATTGCGTCATCCGCGTGGCGTACAAGATGCGCCACCACAATGACAACTCCGGGGTTTTTATTCGCATGCCCGAGGTGCCGACGCAGGAGCACGGCGATCCAGCACACGGGGGCTACGAAGTGCAGATTGACAATGAACCGGAAACGTCGGGCGAGGACGAATATCACGTTACCGGAACACTGTATTCCTTTACGAAGCCGCTGGCGAAGCCCGGCAGGCCGGGTCCTGAGTGGAACACCATGGAAATTACACTCGAGGGGCCGCGCACGACGGTGGTTCTGAATGGGGTGAAGGTCACGGACTACACGGAAGGTGATCCGGTGCCGCCGAAGAAGCTGGACTTCGAGCCAGAGCGCGGACCAAGGCCGTTGGACGGATATGTCGGTTTGCAAAATCACAGCAGGCATGACGTCGTGTTTTTCAAAGAGGTTGCGGTGAGGAAACTCAGCAAGTAGCAGGTCGAAGGAAAGCATACAGACGAGGAGGGACGCATGAAGAAGGATACGTTCTCGCGGCGCAACTTTTTGGGAATCGGCGCCGCAGCAGGCGCATCTCTGGCGGCGAACACGATTTTGCTAGGTCCCGAGCCGCTGCTGGCTTTGCCACGATGGGTTCCTCCGAGCGACCGTGTGCGCTTCGGAATGATTGGCGTGGGCATGCAGGGGTCGGGGCTGCTGGCCGAGTCCGTTAGCTTGCCAGGAATCGAATGCGCCGCGGCCTGCGACCTCTACGACGGACGTCACACGCTAGCCAGAGAGATTGTGAAACCGAACCTTCCGGTTACCCGGCGCTACCAGAAACTGCTGGCCAACAAAGATATCGACTGCATCGTGGCGGCGGTTCCGGATCACTGGCACAAGCAGGTGGTTGTGGATGCCGTGAGTGCGGGCAAGGACATTTATTGCGAAAAGCCGATGTCGCACACCGCCGCCGAAGGCGTTGAGATGGTCGAAGCCGCAAAGAGAACCGGCCGCATCGTGCAGATTGGTTCGCAACGCGTAAGTTCTCTGATTTGCGCCAAGGCCAAGGAGATGATTGCCAGTGGATTGGTGGGCGAGCTCGGCATGGTGGAAGGATGGCTGGGGCGCAACGATCCAACGGGAGCGTGGGAATATCCCCTGCCGTCAGATTTGTCTCCCGAGACGCTGGACTGGGATACCTGGCAAGGGAGCGTGCCGAAACGCAAGTTTGATCCTTACCTCTTTGCGCGCTGGCGTTGCTGGAAGGAATATGGCACGGGTGTCGCGGGCGATCTGTTGGTTCATCTGATCAGCGGCATGATGTTCATGCTGGGCATCAACGAGCCGCCGAAACAAGCCATGGCTGTCGGTGGCATTCGGCGCTGGAAGGATGGGCGCAACATGCCCGATGTCCACGCCAGCCTGTACTACTACGGTGAGTTGCCGGTCTACATGCGATTGAATCTGAGCACGGAAATGCCCGAGACGTACCGCATCCAGGGCTCCAAGGGTATTTTGGAAGTGACCGAGTTCGGACTGAGCTATACGCCCCAGTCAGGCAAGGATTCCGCGCCCAGCTACTACGCGGCGGGATTTCCCCGGGCGATGCGCGACGCCTACGAGAAGAAATGGCACGAGGAAAACGATCCGAAGATGGGGCAAGAACCGGTGCCGGAGAGTATGTCTTTCCGAGCGCCGGACTATGACGACATGAAGCCTCACTTGTGGACCTTTTTCGAGGCGGTGCGCTCTCGCAAGCCGGTGGTCGAAGACGCGGTGTTCGGCCACAACGCAGCGCTGGCTTGTCACTTGGCGAACGAATCGTACTTTCGTAAGACCGCCGTGTCTTGGGACGCCGCCTCGAAGAGCATCAGGGCCTGAACGAACGGCCTCGGGCGCGCGGCGTGGGGAAGGTCGTTTTGCGGACGCTCGCGCACGGCGGCGGAAACATGGAGCGGACAACCATGAAACTTCGTTTAATGCTGTTTGGCTTGCTAGCGCTGGTTCCGGTCACGGCCATGGCGCAGGATACCGCTTCACTTACGGGTACCGTTCGAGACGGATCCGGTGCCGTGGTAGTGGGGGCCGGCGTCACGATCAGAAATGCGGATAACGGCGTGACGCGGGAGCTCAAAAGCAACTCGGATGGGGAGTATCTCGCCGCCGCGCTGCCTCCCGGGCGCTACAACATTGCGGTAGTAGCGCCCGGATTCCGCACATACGAAGCGCGTGGTGTGACTCTGCGCGTCACGCAGAGCGCGCGAATTGATGTCACGTTGCAAGTGGGGGACGTCAACAGTCAAGTTGTTGTGCAAGGCGAAGGTCTGGCCAAGGTCAATACACAGTCGTCCGAGTTGGCCGGGACGATTACCAGCAAAGAGCTGACGCAGTTGCAGCTGAACGGCCGCAACTTCACGCAATTGGTGACCCTTACTCCGGGTGTCAGCAACCAAACGGGGCAGGATGAGGGCACCGTGGGGAAGGAGGGCAACGTCAATTTCAGCATCAACGGAGGCCGGACGGAGAACAACAATTGGGAAGTCGATGGCGGCAACATCATGGATGACGGGAGCAACGCTTCCATAAACGTCTATCCCAGCATCGAGGCCATCGAAGAAGTCGAGGTCCTGACTTCCAATTACGGCGCGCAATACGGCCGCAACGCTTCCGGCACGATCGAAGTGGAAACAAAGTCCGGGACGAACCAGTTTCATGGCGGGCTTTATGAGTTTTTTCGCAACGAAGCGCTCAACGCGCGGAACTACTTTGATGTTCCCGGGGTCACGCCACCTTACAAAAAGAACGACTTTGGCTACAACGTAGGGGGTCCCATCTGGAAGAACCACACGTTTTTCTTTTGGTCGCAGGAGTGGCGCAGGGAAAACGTACCGCAAACTTTCCATACGTCGGTACCGTCGCTGGCAAATCGCCAGGGCGATTTCAATGATGTTTGCAATGTTCCGAATCCCACCGATTGCCCCATTGATCCGAACACCACGCTTCCGTTCCCGAGCAATCAATTGCCCTCCATTGATCCTAACGGGCAAGCGCTGCTGGGGATGATCTCCAAGCCTACGGCGGGTTCAGGAGCGGATTCTTTCTTCGACGGCTCGGCTGGCAAGCCTACCCGCTGGCGGGAGGAATTGGTGCGCGTGGACCACGATATTAATTCCAAGGTGCGCGCTACGTTCCGCTACATTCACGATTCCTGGGATACGACCAACCCGACTGT
The DNA here is from genome assembly GCA_041478205.1 of Candidatus Acidiferrum sp. Lineage (GTDB taxonomy): Bacteria > Acidobacteriota > Terriglobia > Acidiferrales > UBA7541 > Acidiferrum. The sequence goes on along the minus strand of JBGOVR010000112.1, from coordinate 7,088 downwards.
CACGTATGCGGGCTATAACATGCCGACTATCGGGACGCGGTTCCAAGGTCCCGGCATAAATATCGTGGCGAAGGTGACGGCCACGATCTCGCCGACGCTGATCAATGAGTTCGTGGCCGCCTATTCGTCGAGCCGCATCATCCAGAACAACACGCATCCGGAAGCCTGGCAGCGCGGCAGCGGCTTCACCATGACCGGACTGTTCCCCGGCTTTGGCGGGAAGTTGCCCGACATTTGCGTACAGACACAGGGGGCTTATGGAGGTGGATTCTGTGAGGGGCCCACCTTTTTCCCGTGGATAAATTCAAATCCCACCTACAGCTATCGCGACAAAGTTTCCAAGAGTATCGGCAAGCACAACCTGCAATTTGGCGCGGACTTTGTCGCCTCGCAGAAAAATGAGGGTGGGCAAACCAATCTCCAAGGAGATTTGCTGTTTGACAGCACCTCGCCGGTCTCGACCGGCAACGCTTTTGCCGACCTGCTGATGGGAAACATTGGAAACTACTCCCAGGATAGCGCGGAGCCGAAGTATTACCTGCGTTACAAGATTTTCGAGCCCTACGTGCAGGACGACTTTCATGTGTCGAAGCGGGTCACGTTAAATCTCGGGCTGCGCATAAGTCTCTACGGCACGTTCCGGGAGATCAAGAAACAGGTTTACAACTTGGACCCCAAAGCCTTTGATCCCGCAAAGGCTCCTCAGATCGATGTCGATGGCAGTGTGAATGGCATACCCGGCACGCTCATAATCACACCCGGCACGACGCCGTTCGACGGCATCGTGCAGTGTGGCGCGCCAGGCGTGCCCCCCGGCTGTTTGAAAGGGCATCTGTTCAATCCCGCGCCACGTGTGGGATTCGCGTGGGACCTGTTTGGCGATGGGAAAACGTCGCTTCGCGCAGGCTACGGAATTTTCTACGATCACACCAACGGTGAAGAAGGCAACGCAGAAACCCTGGAAGGCACACCGCCTCTGGTGCAGAACACGACCCAATACAACGTAGTAGGCTACACAAACATAGGCGGGCAGGGCCTGCTGTTTCCGCTTACGGCAACAGCCATACCCGACCACGCGATCTGGCCTTACGCACAGCAGTGGAATCTGACGGTGCAGCGGGAGCTACCCGCAAGTGCGGTTGCCACGGTTTCCTATGTGGGCAGCAAGGGAACGCATCTCACTTTGCAACGGGAATTTAATCAGTTGCAGCCAGTTCCTGCCTCGGAGAATCCGTTTCAGCCTGGCCAGCCGATAACGACCGATATCTGCAACTCTTTTGTGGTGAACGGCAACCCGGTGGTCGGCCAGGCTGCAATCAATTTAGGCGTGGCCTGCGGAAACGACCCCGACCCGTTTCGTCCGTTGTTCAGTCTGGGTTCCATCCAGCGCATCGAGCCCCAGGCGAACTCCCACTACAACGCCTTGCAGTTCTCGCTTCGCAAAACCAGCGGGGCGCTCACCTTGGGGGTCGCCTACACCTACAGCCATTCCATCGACAATTCCTCGGACAAAGCCGACAGCAACTTCGTGGATTCTTTCAACTTGAAGAAAAACTATGCGAGTTCCAACTTTGACCAGCGGCATATCCTGACAGTGAGTTGGGTCTATGATCTGCCGTTCTTCCGCAGCGCCGGGCTAAGCCACAGTCTTCTAGGGGGATGGCAATACGCCGGCATCATGACCGCGCAAAGCGGCGAGCCGTTTTCGGTGACCAACGGAGTTTTTGGGGACAGTGCGGGCGTGGCCAACGGTTTCGGCACGGGTTCCTATGCCGATCTGGTTGGCGATCCGCACGCCTTGCCTGCCGACAGGAGTAGTTCCGTCTCTTTCGTCGGGCCGCTGCTCTTATATCCCGGCGCCTACGTGGAGACGCAAGGCTTGACCTTTGGCAACTCGGGTCGAAACAGCCTCAATTTGCCACGTTGCACGAATTTTGACATGTCGGTGTACAAGACGTTCAAACCAACCGAGAGGCTAGGCGTGCAGTTCCGGACGGAAGCTTTCAATGTTTTCAACCATACGCAATTTTCATCGGTCTTCAGCGGTGTGAGCAATGGGAGCTCGGATTTCTTCCTGCATGCGGGAAGCGCCCACAGGGGTCGAGTGTTGCAGTTTGGATTGAAGTTGGTGTTCTGAAGAGGTAGTACGTCTGTCTTCCGGAGCCTTACCGGAAGAGCATAAGCTTGATGCATGGGTTGCCGTCGAATGGACGCGCGTGGGCCGTTCAGCCAGTGAAGGAGACCGTCCAGCAAGGAGCGGAGCGGATTCAGAACATGACCATGATTGGCGCAGTGGACATCGGCGGAACCAAGATAGCGGTCGGCCTAGTGGATGAAACCGGGAAAGTGCTGTCAAAGATGGAGGCCCCCACTGGCGCCGATTGCGGCTACTCGAACGGGCTGGAACTGATAACCAACATGCTGCGCGGGACGGCACGGAAGGCTGGCGCGGAAATCTCCGGGATAGGGATTGGATCCACAGGCCCGGTGCATCCATTCACCGGAGAGTTCGGAGACGTTGACTTTCTTCCGCGATGGCGAAGGAAGAACCCGGTTGAAGATTTGACGCGGATCTTCAACGTGAGAGTAGCGGTGGAGAATGACGGCGACGCGGCCGCTCTTGCGGAGGCCGGCTGGGGCGCTGGAAAGAACAAGTCTCGACTAATCTACGTGACCGTGGGGACCGGCATTGGCGGCGGGATTGTTGTGGATGGGCAGCTCTATCGCGGCGTAGATGCAGCGCATCCGGAGATTGGTCATCACGTTGTCGACCCCGCCGGGCCGACCTGCTCTTGCGGTTTTCGGGGTTGCTGGGAGTCGTTGGCGGCTGGTCCGGCCATGTCCGAGTGGTTTCAGAGCAATAAGCCCGCGGACTATGCGCATCGCGAAGGTCTCACCACCAAGCAAATCTGCCAGCTTGCGACTCAAGGAGATGCGTTCGCCCTGCGAGCGGTGGAGCGGGAGACTTACTACTTGGGCCTCGGGCTGGCCAATCTGGTGAATCTGTTTACCCCTGAGGTGATCGTGTTAGGCGGCGGGGTGATGAAGAGTGCGGGCCTCTTTCTTGAGGGGGCTCGGGCGATTATTCGCCAAGGTTGCCGGTTCGTGCCGGTTGAAAAGACGGAGCTGGTTTTGGCTTCGCTGGGAGAGGACGCCAATCTCATCGGCGCAGCGAGGGTTTGGTATCACCGGTTCGGACAAGAGGTCACGCGCACCTCGGGAACGGCTCTGTCAGGCTAAAGGCAAACGATGGCAAAAAACCGCTACATGGTTGTTCTGGTATTTCTCACTTTTTTCGTAATGTCCTTAGTCACCAATATCCTTGGGCCGATCATACCGGACATTATCACCAGTTTTCACGTGAGCCTGACTGCCGCGGCCTTCCTTGGTTTTGCTTTTTTTATTGCCTATGGGGTGATGTCCATCCCCGCCGGTTTTCTGGTCGAGCGATTTACCGACAAACCTGTAATGGTTTTGGCGTTTTTGGCGGGAACGTTAGGCTCGCTGAGTTTCGCTCTATTTCCGGGATACCGCGTGGCGATCGCTTCGTTGTTCGTCATCGGGGCGGGGATGGCGACGCTGCAAGTGGCGGTCAACCCATTGCTGCGTGTCTCAGGCGGGGAAGAACACTTCGCATTTAACGCCGCTGTGTCGCAACTGGTTTTCGGTTCGGCATCCTTTCTCAGCCCGCGAATCTATTCCTATCTGGTGCTGAATCTTAAGCAACCCTCGCCAAATCAGAACCCATTCTTGCGTCTCCTGGAAAAACTGACTCCTGTTGGGCTGCCCTGGGCTTCCATCTACTGGATTTTTGCGGTTTCTACCCTGTTGATGGTTGTGGTCCTGCTCTTCTCAAAGTTCCCTCGCGTTCAGTACGCGGCGGAGGAAAGAGTCGGGTCTTGGCAGATGTATCGCAGCCTCGTGCGCAAACCCGTCATCTGGATGTATTTCCTTGCCATATTCGCCTATGTTGGTTCCGAACAAGGCACGGCCGATTGGATTTCAAAATTCTTGCATCAATACCACGGCTTCGATCCCCATACCACGGGCGCAGAGGCAATTTCCTGGTTTTGGGGACTGCTCACGGCCGGGAATCTTGCCGGAATGATACTACTGAAGATAGCGGACAGTCGAAAAGTGCTGATCGGCGCTGGCGCTGGGGCTCTGTTTAGCCTTTCCGCGGCCTTGCTTGGACCGGCGCAAGTGTCGCTGATTGCTTTTCCTGCGGTCGGTCTCTTCACTTCGGTTATGTGGCCAATCTTGATTTCTCTGGCCCTGAATTCCGTGGCGGAGTACCACGGTTCCTTTGCAGGCATTCTGAGCACTGGAATCGTCGGGGGGGCCGTGGTTCCACTGATCATCGGGCAAATCGGGGATCACGTGGGACTCCGGGAAGGTGTGGCGTTTCTTTATCTGACGTTTGGATATGTTCTCAGTGTCGGCTTCTGGGCGAAGCCGTTGATTGGCAACGCCAGGTTTTCTCTCAAGAAGGCTACTGCTGAAGTTGTTGTTTGACCGGAGAAGTGTGAATGGCGGGACAAAGTATTCAGCGGCGAGAAGTCTTACGCATTCTGACGCTTGCCGCGGGCGCCGCTACGTTCCCGGGGTTCAGCAAGTGGAGTTTTGCCTGCGGACACATCGGCAACGCGGCTACACAGATCAAACCCGCCACTTACGCGCCCTTGTTTTTCAGCGCGCCGGAATACGCGCTGATGGAGCGGCTCACGGACATCATCATTCCAAGTGACGATACGCCAGGGGCACGGGAGGCCGGAGTCTCTGAATTCATCGACCTTATGGTGTCGAGAGATTCACACCTGCAAAAGCAATTCCGGAATGGCTTGACCTGGCTGAATACGCATAGCAACAAGAAGCAAGGCAAGCAGTTCCTCAGGCTTTCTGCTCTCCAGCAAGCTGACTTGCTTGAACCACTTGCCTACAAGGCAAAATTCCGGGCCGGAGACGAAGCTGGCCGTGATTTTTTCAAACTGGCCCGCGAATATACCGTCATGGGTTTTTACACGAGCGAAATCGGCCTGAAGGAATTGGATTATCCCGGATTGAAATTCTACGCCACATCGCCGGGCTGTCCGCATGTGAATGATCCGGAGCATGGTCATCTTCCAGTTCCGAAATGGTGAGGCCACTGCGTGTCGCAAACAGTCTATGACGTCATTGTGATCGGAACCGGCGCAGGCGGAGGAATGGCCATCAAGATTCTGTGCGACCTCGGCCTCAAGGTTTGTGCATTGAACGCCGGCCGGAGGCTGAACCCCGCTAAGGACTTCCGGAATCATCGTATGCCGTGGGAAATGAAGTATCGCGGTTTCGGGGATCCCAAGAAAACTACTAACCTTCCCGACTTCACGCAGAACGAATACGTGGAAGGCGTTTGGGAAAACGAAATCGCCTACACTACCGCGCCCGGCACAAAGTGGACGTGGCCGCGGTGTTACGCGGTTGGGGGGAAAACCAACTTCTGGGGCCGGAGTTCTGCGCGCTTCGGGGACATTGACTTCAAAGCAGCATCGCTTGATGGAAATGATGTGGACTGGCCGGTCACGTATGAAGAAATCGCGCCCTACTATACACGCGTGGAAAAGATGATCGGCGTGGCCAGCACGGTGCAGAACCGTCCCAGCAATCCTGACGGGAGCTACCTGCCGCCGTTCAACTTTCGGTGCTTCGATATGATTCTTCAGAAAGGTGCGGAGAAGGCAGGAGTGCCGTATCTGCCGGACCGCATCGCACAACTAACCGTGCCGCACGAGGGCCATCCCGCGTGCCACTTTTGCGGAAATTGCACCAGCGGTTGTGACGTCGGCGCGTTTTTTTCCACGCCTTGGTTCTTACTGCCCAAGGCCGAGGCCACCGGAAACCTGGAATTGCGAACGAACGCTCTGGCCAGGAACATTCTTGTGGATGAAAGAGGGCAGGCAAAAGGCGTTGCATATGTTGATCGCAATACGAAGCAGGAACATGAAGTATATGGACGTGTGGTTGTCGTGGCGGCCTCATGCCTTGAGACGGCACGGATCATGCTGAACTCCAAATCACGGCACTGGCCCACCGGCATCGCAAATTCCAGCGCGCAGCTCGGGCGCAATCTGTGCGACCACCTGTACGGTGTTTCCACGTCCGGATATTTGCCGCAACTGTTGGGGCAGCCAAGCTTTCCAGATAATGTCGGTGAAAACTCAATCAGTTGGATGCCGCGCTGGCAGAATCTGAGAGGCCCGCGAGAAGAACCGTTCCTCCGCGGCTATTCGATCTATCCCGACGGCGGCTGCTCGGAGTTTCCATCCTACCAGGATGAGATTGAGGGCTTTGGGTCGTCATTCAAGCGCGAGATGAAGCGCAGATATCCGACGCCGGTTAGTTTCATGGTGCAGGCGCCTACCTTGCGCTCCGACAAAAACTATGTGGATATTGATCCGGAGATGAAGGATTCGTACGGGATTCCCGCGGCACGCATTCACTTTCAATGGGGAGAAAACGAGCTGAAGATGTGGGAACACTCCAAGCAAGTCTGCGCGGAGGTGCTGCGAGCCGCGGGCGGAGTATCGGAATACTCCGGGGACGAGCCCGAAAGCCCCGGCTACAGTTTGCATGAGACGGGCACATGCCGGATGGGGAATGACCCGCAACGATTCGTCACCAACCGTTTTGGCCAGACACATGATGTCGCCAACCTATACGTGTGCGATGCTAGCGTTTTCCTGAACTGCACCGATAAGTCGACCGCACTCTCTATTCTGGCGTTCGCTTTGCGGACGAGTGAGTATATCGGCGAACAGTTTCGCCGCGGAGACCATTAGTCAATCCATGTCCTCCTCACTTAGAGTTTCGCGCAGAAGATTCATGCAGTCGGCTTCACTGGCGACGGCGGGGGTTGTGGCTCCTGCTAGCCTTTGGCTCCCAAAAACTCTTGCTGCCGCGACCGCGCAGCCGCTGGAACAGTTCGGCTATGGCGATGTGACGCTGACGAGCGATCTCCACGAGAAGCAACTTGACCTACCTACACGTCACGTAAGGACCTGATGGGCAGGGCTCAATTGCGCAGTGGAATGGAAGCGTGAAGAAAGTTG
>JBGOVR010000152.1:0-10356 GCA_041478205.1 Candidatus Acidiferrum sp. | reverse complement strand
CCCGCTCTTGGTGACAATGGCCTCGATGCAGCAATCCTTCGCGCTCGTCGAAAAGTAAAAATCCGGCTCGGTCTTAAACGTCTCCGCGATCTTCGCGTACGCCGGATTCGCGGCTTCCTTCGCGCCGCCCTTCCACGACGCCCGCGCCCGCGTCCGCTGCTCCTGCATTGCGCGATCTAGGCTGCCCTCGTCAAGCACGAATCCCTCATCGCGAAGGACGTCCCGCATGAAATCTATTGGCAGCCCGAATGTATCGTATAGCTGAAACGCCTTTTCGCCTGGAAATGGAGTGGCTCGCCTAATATCTTTCTGGATCAGTTTCACCTCCTCGTGTAGGCGCTTTAGGCCAACATCGATAGTCCTAGCGAAGCGGCGCTCCTCTTCGTCCAAGATCCGATCAACGCGCGAGGCACTCTCTCTTAGCTCAGGGTATGCGGATTCCATTTCAGAACGGACCGCCTCAGCCATTAAAGAGAGAAAGGGCATTGGCCCATTCAGGAAGCGGACATGGAGAAGGGCGCGCCGAATGATCTTACGCAGTACGTATCCGCGACCTTCATTCGATGGAATGACGCCATCGGAGATGAGGAATGTGGCAGCTCGTGAATGGTCAGCGATGATCCGCAAAGAAGGTTGAACGCCAGCGGTGACCATGCCGTATTTGTTTCTGTCGATGATACGAAGTGAGGCATCAGGCGTTTGCTTAGCGCCAGCCAATTCTGTGGCGCGCCGGATCAACGGTTGAAATAAGTCTGTGTCAAAGTTACTGATTGTGTCTTGGAGGACCGCGGCGACGCGTTCGAGGCCCATGCCGGTGTCCACACAGGGCTTTGGCAGCGGCGTCAGCGCACCGCCCGCGTCGCGGTTGAATTGCATGAAGACCAGATTCCAGATTTCGACGTAGCGGCCACAATCGCAGGGGAACTTGCAATCCGTATGGCCCTCGTCGGACGCGGCCGGACCCATGTCGTAATGAATCTCGCTACATGGACCGCAAGGCCCCGTGTCGCCCATGGCCCAGAAATTGTCTTTGGCGCCTAACTCAAAGACGCGCTCCGCCGGGACGCCTTGCGCTAGCCACTGCGCGTGAGCTTCCTCGTCGCGAGGCACGCCACCCTCGCCGTTGAAGACCGTGGTGTACAGCTTGTCCTTTGCGATTCCAAACCATTGAGGCGAAGTCACCAGCTCCCAAGCAAAGGCAATCGCGTCCTTCTTGAAGTAATCCCCAAACGAAAAATTCCCCATCATCTCGAAAAACGTGTGATGCCGTTTCGTAAATCCAACATTTTCCAGGTCGTTGTGCTTCCCGCCCGCCCGCACACATTTTTGCGCCGTTGTCGCGCGGTTGTAGTCCCGCTTCTCCAGCCCCAGGAAGACATCCTTGAACTGGTTCATCCCGGCATTGGTAAACAGCAGGGTAGGGTCGCCGTGCGGCACGAGCGAGGAGCTGCGCACGCGACGGTGGCCTTTGCCCTCGAAAAACTTCAAAAACATCTCGCGTATCTCGTTGCCCGTCACGCAAGCCTCATTTCTTCCCTGCGAACAATGCCCACATTATCGCAGACCACTCCACCCCCAGCAATTGTAGGGGCGCAGCACTGCTGCGCCCTCCATCCCTCGATTCAGCCTGTCTTGTGGTATTGGTCACTTCTTCTCGTCTTTGTAGGGGCGCAGCATCGCTGCGCCCTCTTCGATTGTCAATGCGGCTTGCACTGTGGATTCTCCCGATCCCATTCCCACTTCATTGGGTTTTCCGCAATGTACCTGCTGGCATTCGAGAATTCTTGCCCGTCTCGCAACACTCGCTCGAAATAATTCCGCTGCCAGACCGGCCCGCGCCATCGCAGTTCCTTATGCGCTCTCCTGGCAACAATGGCTTTGAACGACCGCACGATCGCACCAAGAGAACCAGGCTGCACGCCGTTATTCGTCGCGCCGTGCGGAAGGGCGCAGCGGTGCTGCGCCCCTACCAGGGGAGTGGGCATAATGGCGATTAGTCCGTGTATGTGGTTTGGCATGACCACAAATTCATGCAGCGTCGTTTGCGGAAAATGTTCTGGAATCGATACCCAGCACTCTCGAACCATGCGGCCCATCTCGCTGGGTATCAGGCTGCCGTTCTCGATACGACCGAAGATACAGCACCTCTCCTGCGCGCAGACGGTGACGAAATACGGGTCCGGCAGCGCGTAGTCGCGATGCTTCAGCCGAATCGACCGTCGGTGTTTTGCGGCATCGGTTTCCACGTCAAGGTTCCTCCCACGCACCTATCATAAGCATCCCGCCGATACTTCTTTGTTGAGTGAGGTCCATACCCACGGGCCGGGGGGTACCCGCCACTGTCTTTTCGGATGTGTGTGCAGACATCTCAGACACTTTTCATTTGACAAATGCTAACTATCATGGTACTGTACCCACAGACTACGTAGATATAGGCCGCCGCTATGCACCGCCTCGGAATGTCCCCCCAACCACTCTCCACCGCTCCTTGTGCATTTGTCACCCTTTATTTTCATACACTTACAAACTGCTTTTTTCATAAGTCCTGTCTTTTGATATTCATACGAATTGCCCCGGGGGTGGGGGGGGTAAAAGCGAATGCCAGGCGAAACCGACTCCCAGAAGCACCGATCTCGATGCGCTACGACGGTTCGTGGTACAACGGGCACGAGCGAGGAGTCGTAGGGATTTGGGGGGGCGGCATGGCGGCGAAGCAGAAGAGGAGTAAGAGGAAGTTGAGCGCGGTCGATTTCTGCGGGGATGGCGAGCCCTATTCCGAGGTGGTAGTGACCATCTCGATCCGGGTGCTGGGCCCGGGCATTACCAGGTCGCGGCTGGCCGTGAATGTCTTTCCGGACCCGGCGCTGGAAAAAATGGCCAGGGAAAGCCTGGAGGAGCAGGAAGTTGAGAATTGTGGCTTCAACGAGCATGGAGTTTTCGGGGCCTGTTTGTTGAAGAGCCTTAGCGGTTGGGCGGACATGAATGAGGACTATCCGCGAGTCGATGAGAATCTTGAGGATTCTTATCGCTCAGAGTCTGCGAAAGACATGAACGCGTACATCGCCAAATCCGTGGAGTGGGCACTGACACTAAACAAGCGGGGAATGGCAGAGGCAGCCAAGAATGACGGTGCGCCGCCGAGAGGCAAGGATCTGGTGATGTGATGCAGGCGGGGGCCCTTCACGATTCTGTAGTGGCCAGTCTTCAGACTGGTCCGTGTTTGCTGGGTGCGAGGGTCGGCGGTGAGCCTGTTTGTCAGGACTCGCCGCCAAGGTCGGAGTTGGGGAGCTCTTCGGCGGTCAGGGATTTGAGTTCGCGGCGAACCACGTCCGCGGAGAAGCCGGCGCGGAGCAAACTGCGGTATATGGATGCGAACTTGCGGTCATCGATCTCGCCTTTCAGCGATCTCAGCTTGCGCTCGATCCGCTGCCGGACCATGGCCGTTTCGTCGGTGTGTTCCGCCGCTTCCCCGAGCGCCGTCTCGATATGGCGGTCGGGCACGCCGCGCGCCCGCAAATCCCTCGCCACGCGGAATTTCCCTTGTTTGCGCAATTCCGTCCGCTGCCGCGCAAATTGTGTGGCGTATCGCGCATCGTCGAGGAGGCCGTTTTCCTTCAGGCGGGCCATGACCACCTGCACGAGGAGCTTGTTGTCGCTGCGCCGCCCCAGTTTTTGCTTCATCTCGTGGACCGAATGCGCACGGCGCGTCAGCGCGCGAAGCGCCACTTCATAAAGCTCGGCTTCGGTGTCGAGTGTGCGGGGCTTGCGGAACATGAGAGAAGAATAGAAGTAATGAAGTAACGAAGTAAAGAATCAAGAAGGTTGAGAGAGAAGGGGCCGACAGTCGAGAGTCGAAAGCGGACGGCAAGAAGAACCTGGAAAAAGATAACGCGGAGACGCAGAGAGCGCTGAGGTTCGCGGAGAGGCAGTACCGGGGTTGACTCTAAACCCCGCCCGCTGAAGAGAGCGGCTACGGGATTACTTGCGGGCGAAGCGCTCGAAGTCGGCCATTTGGCGCTCCATTTCCTCGCGGGCGGAGTCGGAGGCGGAGCGGACGCCCTGGATGCGCAGGCGGAATTCGTCGGGGTTGGAGGCGCGCGACAAGGCTTCTTCGAGGGTAATGAGTTGCTTGGTGTAGAGATCGAAGAGCGATTGATCGAAGGTCTGCATGCCGTATTGGCTGGTGCCGGCGGCGATGGCGTCGTGAATCAAGCGCGTTTTGTCGGCGTTGATGATGCAATCGCGAATGTAGCCGGTGGCGATCATGATTTCGACGGCGGGTACGCGGCCGGCGTCATCGGCGCGGCGCACCAGGCGCTGCGAGATGACCGCCTTCAAAGTGGCGGCGAGCTGCAAGCGAATCTGCTTTTGCTCGGGCGGCGGAAAGACCGCGATAATACGCTGAATCGTTTCCGTGGCATCCAAGGTGTGCAAGGTAGAGAAAACCAAGTGACCGGTCTCCGCGGCGAGCAGGGCGGTCGAAATCGTTTCCAGGTCGCGCATTTCGCCGACCAGAATCACGTCCGGATCTTGACGCAGGGCGGCGCGCAAGGCGGTGGAGAAGTTTGCGGTGTCGACTTCGACTTCGCGCTGATTGATAAAGCTGCGTTTGTCGCGGTGCAGAAACTCGATGGGGTCTTCGATAGTAATCAGATGGTCGGAGCGGCTGGCGTTGATGCGGTCGATCATCGCGGCGAGGGTGGTGGATTTGCCGGAACCCGTCGTGCCGGTGACCAGCACGAGCCCGCGCTGCTCTTCGCAAATCTTGGTGACCACCGCGGGAAGATTTAGTTCATCGGTGGTGCGAATCTTGGTGGGAATGACGCGCAGGACCATGCCGACGTTGCCGCGCTGCTGGAATACGTTGACGCGGAAGCGGCCTAAACCGGCGACGCCGTAGGCCATGTCCAACTCGGCCGTTTCCTTGAACTTTTGCTTCTGGCGGTTGGTCATCATGCTGAACGCCATGGACAGCATCTCTTCGGGAGTGACGCGAGGCACGTCGGTGAGCGGCGTCAGCAGGCCATCCACGCGTAGATACGGGTGGTTGCCGACTTTCAGGTGCAAGTCAGATGCTTTGCTTTCGACGGCCCGGCGAAGAAGATCGTCAATGTTCAGTGCCATGAAGTGTCGACCCCGTGCAGATGCGCTATCTGGCGACGTTAACACCCGAGGTAGGTGCGGGCAAGAAAGGCGAATCGGGGAGTTGCGCGCTAGTTACCTGCGCAGGAGGACAGGAAAGAAGAGGGAATGACGTAGCCAGGTAAGGAAGCAACGAAGGAGAGCCCGGAAAGAGGAACGCAGGCGAACCAGTCGAGCTTCGGTCTTGGGGCCGTGCCGAGGTTTCATCTAAACCCGCCCTCTGAAAGAGGGTGGCTACAGGGCCGGTACAACTAGGCTTTCTTCAGGTAGAGGGAGTCGTAGAGGAGGCCAGCGATGAAGCCGCCGGCGAGGGGTCCGACCCAGTAGACGCCCCAATTCGCCCAGTGGGCCGAAGCGAGGGCGGGGCCGAAGGCGCGGGCGGGATTCAGCGCGCCGCCGGTGAAGGGGCCGGCGACAAGGATGCCAAGCGTAATGCTCAGACCGATGCCGAAGCCCGCAATCGACCGGAACGTGCCTTTTTCATCGACAGCGGTGGCAAACACCGTCAGGACCAGAAAGAAAGTGGTGACCGCCTCGAGCACGATCGCGGACAGACGGGGGAAGTCGCGCACCAGCTCTGGTGTGCCGAGCGCGACGGCGCGCCAGGTTTCCTCGGGCACGACGGCTTTGAGCAGAAAGGCGGCGGCAATGGCTCCGGCGAGTTGCGCGGCCCAGTAGAAGATGACGTCCAAAGTATTTACGCGCTTGGTGACCCAGAAACCGATGGTCACCGCCGGATTGAAATGTCCGCCGGAGATGTGGCCCAGCGCCGAAACCATGATGGCGATGGCCAGGCCGTGCGCCAGCGCAATGGCGAGCAGGCCGATCCCTCCGGTGCTATGCAAGAACTGGTCGGCACAGATCGCGCCCTCGCCAAAGAAAACCAGGGCAAAGGTTCCGAGAAATTCAGCCGTGAGCTTCTGTGGGATGTTGTACATCCGCAATCCTCCCAGCCGGGAAGGGGAATGCACCCGGTGTGAACGCACGCGATTCTACACTGGAACGTCGAGTGCGGGGCTGGCGGGTGGGAAGTTTTCTGTTGACGGTGAGGAAACACGTCCTATCGGTGGAGCCGAAGTTTTTGCCTAGGCGGGCGGTTAGGACAATAAGGACGGCCGGCGGAGCCGTCCGGGAAAATGTCAAAAAGCGCCTGCGACCCTTCTAGGCTCAGGATAAACGGTCGGCGGCCGCTACATTTGCAACCACACTGCGTCCGGGTGTGGGCAGAGTTGCTGAGGCCATCGTTTTCGGATGGCCTCAAGAGGACAGTTGATCGATCTAGCGCGAGGTGGCGCCCACTGGAGCGTTTACCGGGGTGAGCCAGTTGTGGCGGTCCGGCGTGGTGCCGCTGGTGATGGCGAAGAATTCTTCCTGCAACTTGCGAGTGATCGGGCCGGCGACGCCTTTGCCCACCTGGATGTGATCGACGGAGCGGATCGGCGTGACTTCGACGGCGGTGCCGACGAAGAACACCTCGTCCACGATGTAGAGCATCTCGCGGGGGATGACTTGTTCCTTGACGGGAATCTTCAGATCCTCGGCGAGTTTTACGATCGCGTCGCGGGTGATACCGGGCAGAATGCTGGTGGCCAGCGGAGGAGTGTAGAGTGTGCCGTCGTGGACGAGAAAGACGTTCATGCCCGAGCCTTCGCTGACGTGGCCGCCGGAGTCCAGAGCGATCCCTTCCGCGTAGCCGTTGAAAGAGGCTTCCATGCGGATGAGCTGGGAATTCATATAGTTCGCGGCGGCTTTAGACATCGCCGGCAAAGTGTTCGGAGCGATGCGCGTCCAGGAACTTACGCCGACGTCCACGCCTTTTGTCAGCGCGTCGGGGCCAAGATAGGCGCCCCAAGACCAGCACGCCATGTAGATATCGATGGGCGAGCTGAGGGGGTTGACGCCCACTTCGCCATAGCCGCGAAGAACGATGGGCTTCACATAGCAGGAGTTCAATTTGTTCAAGCGAACGAGTTCGGTGGCGGTGCTACAGAATTGGTCGACCGTGAAGGGCAGCTCCATGCGGTAGATTTTCGCGGAGTTGATGAGGCGCTGCATGTGCTCGCGGAGGCGGAAAATCGCGGGGCCCTGCTTGGTTTCATAGCAACGGATGCCCTCAAATACCGCGGAGGCATAGCTGACGACGTGAGAAAGCACGTGGAGGGTGGCGTCGTCCCAGTTGATCCATTTTCCGTTGTGCCAGATTTTCTCGGTCTTTTGAATTGGCATGTCTGCTCCCTAGTAGTGTGGCCACTCGAATTTGCAGAATACGGTAGCAAACGAAGAGCGTCAATGCGTTGTGCGAATTCGTAGTGCTGGGGACGAAACCAAATTGGCGCATCTCCAGCAGATCGCTTCAGAAAGGACCACGGCGCTTTGGGTCTTTCTCGGCAGGGTCCGCCGTCTTGGCTGGCTGGTCTGGCTTGTCTGATTTGTCTGGCCGCTCCAAGGACATATAAGCCGCTTGCGATTGTAGGAGGATCGTTCCGGCTCTGTTCTCCCAGATTCCCAGAAGCAAGAAAGGAAGAGCCGTGGCGGCGGCCCAAAGTTTTGCGTTGCGCGGAATCTTGGATTCGGGTTCCCAGCGAAAGAGCTGCGCGGCGACGAAGAAACTCAGAATCGCCCAACCAAGGAGCGACAAGGTCTCTTTCCAGAGATGCCAAATCGGCGCCGACTGGAAAATAGCGTCTTGCAGGCCCCAGACGAGATACGTCGCGGGAAGGAATACGCCGAAGGACTGGGCAACCTTGGGGAGATAGGGTAGAGGCATGGTCGCGCCGGAAAGAAAAATCAACGGGAGCCAGATGAGTTGGTTGAGGACCTGGGTCTCTTGCATGGTGTTGGTGACGCTCGCGACGATCAGTCCCATCGATGCAAACGAAACCACACCAACGGTCACAAGCACGGTGAAAGATAAGAGATTGCCAAAATCAGTGACGTGAAATATCAATCGAGCGAAGAGCAATTCTGCCGCGACGGTAGGAAGCGTGAGCACGTAGTTGGCGACGATACTGGAGGCCAGCATGTCGCTGGCGGTAACCGGGGTGACGTGGAACCTGCGCAGGATGCCTTGTTCGCGAAAGGTCACCAGGGCTGCGCTCAATCCCCAGAAACTTCCCATCACGGCCAGGGCGATCACGGGACCCAGGAAAAAACGAACCACGTGCGGCACACCCTTGGCGAAGACACCGGCGTAGAGGAAGAAAAAGCCAAAGGGCATGATCACGCTGAAAAAGAGGAACATTTTGTTGCGCAGGGTGAGTTGAATCCTCATGCGCGTTAGTGTGAGGAAGTGTTTCAATCCCGGAGTCTCCTTCCCGTGAGCTCGATGAAGACATCTTCGAGAGAGGGTGTGGCGATTTCAAGGGTAACCAGCTCGTTGCCCTGGGCTTCCAGATGTTTGACGAGCGAGACGATGGCCTGCGGCGGGCGCTGGCAATGAAGGACGTAAGCGCCGTTGAGATTGCGGCAATCGGAGACGCCCTCGAGGTTCTTCAGCGCGTCGTTGGATTCGGGTTTGGCGAGGCGGACTTCGATGCGCGTTTTGTCGCCGGAGCGTTCTTTTAACTCGCGCGGCGTGCCCAGGGCGATGACTTTTCCGTGGTCCACAATGGCTACGCGATCGCAGAGGCGCTCGGCCTCTTCGATATAGTGCGTGGTCATCACGATGGTTTTTTTCTCGCGGCGCAGCTCCTCGATGATGTCGTAGATTTCACGGCGGACTTGGGGATCGAGCCCTGCAGTGGGTTCATCGAAGAAGAGCACACGCGGATCATTCACGAGGGCCATGGCCAGGGCCAGCCTTTGTTTTTGGCCTCCGGAAAGCTTGCTGTAGAAGGTGTTGCGCTTTTCTTCGAGACCAAAGCGCCGGAGCAATTCCTCGGGGTCGCGGCGGCGCGAGTAGAAGCTGGCGAAAAGGCGCAAGGCTTCGTGGACCTTCAGCTTGTCGGGGAGGGAAGTGGATTGCAGCGCTGCCCCGATTTCGTTTTTGAGTTTATTGGAATCGCGCTGCGGGTCCAGGCCGCAGACGGAGACCTTGCCGCTGTCGAGAGTGCGCAGCCCTTCCAGAATTTCGACAGTAGTTGTTTTGCCGGCGCCATTGGGGCCGAGCAGGCCAAAGACTTCGCCTTCTTCGACGGAGAAACTGACGCCGCGAACGGCTTCGACGTCGGCGTAACGCTTGAAGAGATTCTCTACCTGTAAGACAGGTGCTGGCATGGTTGCGTGTCGCTCGTACGATCGCGGTGGCATTCACCGCTGGGCGGTTTCGAGATTCAAAAGAGCCTATAGCATACAGCAGATAGGATCGGACCCCTTAATGGCGGACGGTGCTTACAGTTCAGCGCCGCACCGGGCGCATTTCGCAAAGCTGGCGTCGCGCCTCAATCTAAGCCTCGCCGTGGACCGATCGAGCTTGGGCTCCTAGTGTTGCCGCGGTTGAATCTAAACCCCGCCCTCTGCCCCTTCGCGTCCCCGCTCAGGGTAAAAGAGGACGGCTACAGTGCCGCTGCTGGCAGCTTCACTTAGGAGTACGCTTCCGGAGCGTCTTTTCTTTCGAGGTACTTTTGCGGGGTGGTGTCCAGAGATGGTGCTTCAGATCGACGCGGGATTCGGTGATTTTTACGCCTTCGCTTTCGAGGAGTTTCTTTTGGAGCGAGGCGTAGGGCTCGCGAATAAGGATTTTGCCACCGCCGCCGACAACGCGGTGCCACGGAATGCCTTTCCCGGAGGGAGTGGCGGCCATGGCGCGTCCGGCACTGCGGGCGCCGCCGCTTAGGCGCAAAGCTCGAGCCAGGGCTCCATACGATAGAACCCTCCCGCGAGGAATTTGTTTCACCAAGCGGTACACCGGATCCCAAGACATTTCGCAGTACCTCGTTTCTGTTGTGCCGCCACATCGTAAAGGCATATTTGCGTTACCGCAAAGAGAAAAGAGCGGAGCGCGGGTTTAATAGAGTGAGGCCGCGCCACCGGTGACCAAGAAATTACAACGGCTCGACAAAACGCAAACGATACGGCCTGCGCCAAAAGAAGCGAGTTGCGCGGGTGGCGCATCTAAGTAAACAGGGAGAAACTTTCGAGAGAAGCAAGGATGCGCTTTGCGAATGGAACAAAACGAAAAAAGCGATGCAGCTTTCGACTGCAGGCCATGTAATTTGTGGCTATAACGCATAGGAAACATTCGTCGCGATTTTGCGTAGTATTACCTTTTGCCGT
>JBGOVR010000041.1:0-31457 GCA_041478205.1 Candidatus Acidiferrum sp. | reverse complement strand
TTGCCAGGAACACGTGGGCACCGCACGCATATTGCCGGGCTCTATCACATCGGTGCGTCCACGCACCCAGGTGCCGGCCTGCACGGAACCTCAGGACTCTTGGTGGCCAAGCATCTACTGGGGCGCCGTTTCAAAGGATTGGCCTCGCTTTGATTGGCGCCCGACTCCCTGAGTGCGTGCCCGCTACCGCTTGAAGTGGGGAAGAACGGCTTCGCCGAAGAGCTTAGCCTGGCCCGTGCGATCGTCGCCCCAAATTTCAAGCAGGATGTGGGTGCAGCCGGCCGCGCGATATTCCTCGATGCGCTGAATACATTCGTCCGGAGTTCCGGCGATGGCGCAGACTTTGCGCAAGATTTCGTTGGTCACGGCTTGGGCGGCGGCTCTGCGGCCGCCTTTTTCCATGGCGTCGGCCACGGGCTGAAGCTCTTCAAAAGTCAGGCCGGCGCATTCGAGAAGAATGTCGGCGGAACCTTTGATGTTCTGCACTTTGTTGGCAAGATACATGGCCGCCTGCTCGCGGGCGCCTTCCTTGCCCTTGGCGGAGTCGCGGCCGATGCTACCCACAACCACGGAGCCGAGAGCGAGATCGCCGAGGTTTTTTCCGGCTTTGCGCCCGCCTTCTTCGAGATTCTTTAGAGAGTAGCGAACGAACGCAGGAGTGGTGATACTAGCCGTGAGCAGGCCGTCGCTGATCGAACCAGACAGTTTCTGCATGACCGATCCTGTGCCCGCGACGTAAATGGGCGGCAATTTGCGCGTCGCGTGCGCGTCCGAACTTAGAGGCGGAACCGAAGCGGCGAAGACCTTCCCGCGATATTCAAACGGGCCACCCTGCAGAATGCCTTTCACGATTTCAATGCTTTCGCGCATGACCGTCGCGGGTCCGACTTTTTCTCCTTCGCCTTCACCGATCTCCTTCATGAAGATCTTGGAAGCGCCGAGGCCGAGGAGAAAACGATCGCCTGCGAGGTCCTGCATGACGCGGGCTTCCATGGCAACCTGCACGGGATGGCGCGTGTATGGCGAAATGATGCCCCAGCCGAGCTGAATGCGGCGTGTTTGCGCGGCGATAACAGCGAGAATAGCGGTGGAAGAGCGCGCTTCGAACCCGTGCTTGCGCCACCACGGATAGGCTTCGGCGATCCAAAAAGCATCGAAGCCGGCCGCCTCGCAGGCTTTGGCCATGGCGAGGGTTTCGTGAACCGGCTCCATACTGAGTTGAAGTACACCGATGTTGAATGGGATGGGCATCTCTTGCCTTGCGCTCCTTTAGTGTGGGTCCCGCCAGGAGTGCTCGGGGACCTCTAGTCATGTCCTAATCGAATCGACCACCTGCGGATGCCGCGAGAAGATCGTGCTCTCGCGCAGGACGACATCGCCCTCGGCACCGATGGCCAGATGCTCGATCTGGGGCCATTCGATGTCCTGCTTGCTCGGCAACATTCGTTTCCGGAGTCCGTGTTCATTGCACACCGCAGAGTTCGGCTACGGTAAGAGCATAGATCTTCGTGACGTCCACGAGAGTCTGGATCGTAACTTTCTCGCCTTCGGGGTCGCGCGGGCCGCTGGAGGGGCCGTAATTGACGGTTTCAACGCCGTAGCGGCTCAGGACGCTGGCATCCGAGCACCAGGTGGCCACCTCGCGCTCGGGAGGCGCGCCCACGATACGCGAGTGATTCACATCGATCGCGCCGATCATCGGATGATCTTCAGCAATGCGCGCGCCAGGAACCGACACATAAGTCTCAAATTCGAGACCCCAGTCGGGATGCTTCTTCTCCAGTTCGAGAAAGACCTGCTGGACGTCGCGGCGCGCCTCGCTCATGGAGATAGTGGGCGGGACGCGCACGTCGAGGAACAGATCGGTGCGTTCCGGTGTGCGGCTGGCACGCCAAGGATGACCGCCGCGAATACCGCCGAGATTCACGATGGCTTTCTTGCCGCCGTACGCCGCTTTTTTCTCCCACGCCGTGGACCACTGCATGATGGTCTGCATAAGCGTGTACATGCGGCGGATGGAGTGCATCTCCTCGCGGCCTTCGCAGAAAGCGGTGTGGACGTAGATGCCAGTGCAGGAGATGCGAACCCACAGGGAGCCGAAATGTTCGAGGACGATGCGCATGTCGGTCGGCTCCCCGAGGATGCACATGTCGGGGAGCACGCCGTGGTTGACGAGGTAGTGCGTGCCGTAGCCGTAGCCGCGGTATTCCTTGCCTTGGTACTCGCCCCATTGTGTTTTCTCGATTTCGCCGGAGACCGCAGCGACGATCACGTCGCCTCTTACCTTGACGCCGGCGCGCTGGAGAGCTTGCACCGCATGAGCGTAGCAAACGAGCGCGCCCTTCATGTTGTAAATGCCGAGCCCGTAAATGAGTCCGTCGGCGATGACGGCTCGAGGTTTGTAGCCGATGCCGGTGAGAAATCTTTCGCGGCCGGTGTTGGAGGTGTCCATGTGGCCGTTGAACATGAGATTCTTGCCGTTGCCAGAGCCGATCCAGCGGGCAACCACGTTGGCGCGGCCTTCTTCGACTTCCTGCCAGGTGACGTGGAGGCCGAGGCGTTCGAAAACGCTACGCATGTATTCGGCCATTTGAAGTTCTTCGCCGGTGGGGCTCGGGATATTGATAGCGTCGCAAGCCATGGCGACGATTTCTTCTTCGTGGACGCCGGCGAGTATCCGCTCGACCAACCGAGCATCGAGGTTCGATTCTTGTCTCAAATTCATCGCCCCAGTCATCATGGTTTCATCTCGCCCGTACCGTGGAGTGCGCCAACAGAAATCGCCCACATAGTGGCAAGGCTTCTGGTTGCTGTAACCCGTTCTCCAAGCGTTGAGCCCCAAGCCACCGTCGTCTCCATTCTCGGGTGGTGTCTACGCCCTTTTTTCGATTCTGACCAGCTTGTCCCTTTGGCAGGTTTCCTTTGCCACAATCGCGCGATACAAACTGTCGGCATTGTTGAAGGAATCCTCGATGATGATTCCGCTGGAAAACAACGCGTCCTGCAGAGCGGCCGAAATAGTATGCACGGGCGCCGCGCCGCCTTCGCCCATGCCCTTTGCGCCGCTGTAGCTATGGGGAGAAGGGGTCTCGATGTGCGCATACTTCACGCGAGGCATGTTCATCGCGGTGATTGGCGTATAGTCGCTAAAAGTGGCGGTGAGCATATTCCCGACCGCATCGTAAACGCAGCTCTCCAGCAGAGCGGCGCCGATGCCGTGCGCAGTCGCGCCGTACACCTGACCTTCCACGATGGACGGGTTGATGGCTTTACCGCTGTCGTCAACAGCCACATAGTCCAGAATGGCCGGAATATACGTCTCGCGATCAATCTCCAGCACGGCGATATGAAGCTGGGAGGCGTAAGTCAGTGATAGGTTGCCGAACTTCTTCTCTTTGTCGGGAACTTTGAATGGCGCTCGCCAGACATAGCGGCAATTCAGAGTCACGTCGTACAACTCTGAGGGGAGAACGGCGCTGTTCATGTTGACGACGTTGGCGAGTTGCCAGTAGTTCACGGACTTGCCGGAATCTTTTCGCCGGATCTCAGGTCCCTGCGTTCCCATACCCAGGGTAAGGTTCTCTTCGGTTGTCTCCAGCAAAAATCCGGCAAGTCTCTTCAGCTCACCCTTTAGCTTCTGCGCCGCGCCATGGACGGCGGACAAACCTGACACCGCAAACTGGCTCGCGTAGGTGCCCGAGGCACCCGTGTGCACGTTGCGCTCCGTGTCGAATCCGGTTCGCACCGCAATCACGTCGGGATGAATGTTGAGTACGTCCGCGACGACCTGCGCCGCGGTTGTTTCGTGTCCTTGTCCCTGCGGGCACGAACCCACGGCCACGACGACTTCGCCGTGGATGTCCAGCTTGCAATTGGCGCCCTGCGAGTTACCCGAAAACGGTGCTTGCGGATTGACAATCTGGCATTGCCCGAAATTGTTGGTGCCGGAATCCAGCGTCGTGCCGATGCCGATACCCATCAAACGGCCTTCTTTGCGGGCGGCCGCTTGTTTCTTTTTCCAATCGTCCCAGCCGATACGCTCCTTCCCCGCTCGGAGCATCTTTGCGTAATCACCGGAGTCGTAGACGCATCCATTCGGAGTCGTGTACGGGAATTCCTCAGGGCGGATGTAGTTCCGCAAGCGCATTTCATCGGCAGGTAGGCCGAGTTCATGCGCGCAGATGTCTACAATCCGTTCCAAGAACCACAGATGTTGCATTCGCGAGTAGCCGCGATTCGGGCCTACGGGGCACTTGTTGGTCACGGCTTGGCTGAAATCTATGCGCGCATTCTTGAAGCGATACACGCCGGGAAAAACCTGTGCCCAAATGACGCATCCCAGAGGTTCGTAACGTGGGTACGCTCCACAATCGTCGATATGCCGCGAAGTAATCGCGGTTATGACACCGTCTTTGTCCAGCGCGACCCGCGTATCGCGGAACGTCCGTTCGTTACCATGCGCGCTGGAAATGTTGTGCTCCGAGCGGGTCTCGATCCACTTTACGGGGCGCCCACCGGCCTTTTTCGAGGCCAGAGCGCATGCGGCCATTTGCGGATACGATGTAATTTTGATGCCGAAGCTGCCGCCGATGTCGAACGTCTGGACCCGAATGCGATCGATACGAATACCAAGGTGCGCGGCTAAGAACTGAATGGCGAACGAAGGAAACGAGTTGTTGCACCAATAATAGACGTGGTCGTCTTTCGCGTCCCACTGTCCGATGATTGCGTTGTTCTCGAGTGGCGTGCTCGAGAACCGGTGGAAGTGCAGATGGTCGATGCGCACGATGCGGGCAGCTTCCTCAAACGCCTTCTCGACTTCCCCATACTCGAAGACACCTCGCCAGACTTGATTTGTTCCCGCTTCCTCATGGAGCAATAGGGACTCGTTCAGGGCCTCTTCAGCATCTACAATAACGTCCAGCGGTTGGTAGTCGACCCGCACGAGTTCGGCGGCGTCTTCTGCTATCTGCGGAGACGTCGCTACCACTGCCGCCACGGGCTCCCCCTGATACCGCACCTTGTCCACACCCAATGGGTAATCTTTGATCTTCGCAAAAGGCTCCGGTGCAATTGCGATAAAGGGATTGGTCTGTGTGGCAATCTCAGCGCCCGTCAGCGTGCAGACGACACCTGGTAAGACCTCGGCAGCGGAGGTATCTACGCTTGCAATTCTGGCGTGAGCGTAGGGTGAACGCACGAACTTTAGATACAGCATTCCGTATAACTTGATGTCGTCGATAAACTTGCCGCGGCCACGCAGCAGGCGATTGTCCTCCTTCCTCGGCAGGTTCGCGCCGACCCACTTCCCGTTCTGTGCTGCACCGCTCACGGCGCACCTCTCCTTGTGGAACTTACAGTTGCGCTGCTAGAGCCGCCTGCAGGGCATCAATCAGTTTCTGGATGTTTTTCTTGCCTAAGGGCTCGAGCAAACCACCCGCGACCGAAGCAAGCCTCCCGAACACCTGAGCTTCGCCTTGCCAACTCACTTTGGTTCCAGATCCTGCACCCGCAAGGTCAAATCCAGCGATCAGGGAAACACTCCCGCCAGCGACGCTGCCTTGCCCTTTGTATTGAGCGCGCCGTGGACGGTTCGCTTCAGCAAGTTCCATCTTCACCTCGGCAGTGCCCTTGATATAGGAGATACCGACATTCACCTTGACCGTGAAATGACGGTCGTCCTGAACTGCAATGCCTTGAAAGTCTGGAAGCAGCGGCGCGAACTTCTGCGGATCGGTAAGGAAGTCGTACACTTCCTCCAACCTGCGCGGCACCTCGAACTCACCGCCCAACTTAATGGCCATGACTTGGAATCCTCATCGCCTGGGCTGCAGTCTCAATCGCCTTGAAAATGTTCTGATATCCGGTGCAGCGGCACAAATTCCCTGCAATACCTTTACGAATCTGCTTTTCATCTGGATTCGGATGATCGGTGAGCAGCTGCAGCGCGGAAAGCATCAAACCGGGCGTGCAGTACCCACATTGCAAACCGTGGCAATCGCTGAACGCCCTTTGAATCGGATGGAGCGTGGTCTCTTTCTCGAGACCTTCCACGGTCAAGACTTCGCCGCCGTCGGCTTGTACGGAGAAAACGGTACACGACTTGACGGCTCCGCCGTCAAGCAAAACAGTGCAAGCGCCGCAATATGTCGTGTCGCAGCCGATATGCGTGCCGGTTAGATCCAGTTCCTCGCGGAGAAATTCGACCAGCAATTGCCGAGGTTCGACTTCGCGCGAATACTCCTTGCCGTTGACCGTAACCCGGATTAAAACCTTCTGCGTCTCCTCAGGCATAGATGTGGCTTACCTCCACATGCTCTCCGCGCGCGCGGCGCACCGCGGCCTGCAGCGCTTTCTTGACGAGTGCCCCGACTAGCTCTCGCTTGTATTCCCTCGAACCGCGCATATCGGATTGCGGTTCCGCAGCCGATCTCGCAGCTTCGACAGCCATCGCCACGCTCTTCGGGGTAATGGGCTGGCCCCGGAAAGTCGTCTCCGCATCCTTCGCTCGAATTGGCATCAGGCCCACGCAGCCCAACGCGATGGCGATCTCCTTGCAGACCTCGCCTTCCAGCGTGAGTTGAACGGCGGCGCTCGCCGTGGGATAAACTGGCGCCGTTCGCTTGGAGGCCACGTATGCGCCACCGCTTCTTTCTGACGGGTGTCTTACGATGACTTCCGACACCACTTCCCCGTGGGCCAGGGAGGTCGTGTAGGCGTCCGTTATGAATTCGCTAACCGGAATCGTTCGCTCGCCATTTACACCCAGACACCTCACCTCGGAAGTAAGAGTCATCAGCACGGTCGACCAGTCGCCGCTCGGATCGGCTTCTGCCAAAGAACCGCCGATCGTGCCTCGATTCCTCACCTGAACATCCGCAATCCCCGCCGCGCAATCACATAGAATCGGAATCTTTGCAGCTATCAGAGAGTTCTCGATTTGTGCGTGTCTGGTGAGAGCGCCAAAGTGAAGTGCGCCCAGGTCTTCGCGAATGTACGAGGTCCCTGGGATGAAATTCAGGTCAATCAAGTGGTGCGGGTTCGCAAATCGGAGTTTCATCAGCGGAATCAGGCTCTGCCCCCCCGCTAAGAGCTTCGCGCCTTCCCCAAGTTGCGTAAGCATGCTCGCTGCTTCATTCAGGGAACTCGCACGATGGTAGTGGAAAGCTCGCGGATACATTCTCTGCCTTTCCCACCCGGGCCTCACATATTTCGAGACACTCCGAGCGAAACAGGGGACCGGTTCGCACCTGGGTGAAATTTAGCGTGCTGACTATACTGGTTTTCCGGGCTATGTCAAGCAGTAAAATGTCAGTGACATGGTACAGATGTGTTACGCCGATGCGAATCGCCTGAGCCATCGGGGTAGTCACCAGGCGCTCTAGGGTGTGCCGTTCTGTCGAATAGGTCTCCTCGTCCGGCATCAACAAGGCCTTTCGTAGGACGGTTCCGTTGCCATCGTGCGCTTTTCTGAAACTCAAGATAACCAACAAAACCAGAACCTTGCTAGAATTATGCAAATGTGCGGGTGCCCAGTGGTTCGACCAAGACATAGGGGTTCCGTGTTTGTGCCACTGGAGGGCAGTGACTGGTTACGATTCCGATCGAATGCACCATGGTCGGCGGCAAATGAGGTGTGAATCCTAGGTAGTGGCAAGTTTGAGGCATAAGCGAGAAAGCTGGCGAACGACTTGGAATGAATCGCAAGAAGGTGAGGAGAAATATGAAGACCAGAGTCATGCTCGTTGCTTTCTTTGTGCTGGCAGGCGGTTTCTTCGCATCACGGGCCACGACCCCGGCGTCCAACGCCGAACAAGAAATCCGCGCACTCGAGGAAAGGGCTAACGCTGCTTACGCCGCCAACGATCTTCCGACGTATTTCTCCTTTTATGCTTCAGATTTAACCCAGTGGCTGCCCGAAGGACGTACGGACCTGCCCAGCTATCAGAAAGAGTGGACGGATTTCATTCAGGGCGGCGCGCGAGTGGAATTGGTCAGTCTTTCCGACATGCACATCCAGGTCGGCCCAAGCGGAGACACGGCCGTGGCGAGCTATCTCCTTCACGTTCGCACCCGCGACGCAAAGGGTAAGGTATCGGATGAGGACAATCAGGAATCGGACGTTTTCTTCAAACGCGGCGGTGTTTGGAAGATTGTTTTCCTGCACTATTCGCCGGCACCGAAAAAGACGGCACAGTAGCTATTCTCATCTGCACGCCGCCACGAAATTGGGGATATGAGGATGAGCGCTCAAGACGATCGTAAGCTCGGAATGGATCGGCCGATCATGCGCCGCGATTTCTTGAACGGCGTCGCCATCGGTGTCGGCGGTGCCATCGCGGGTTGCTGGATTCCAGGACTCGAATGGGGTGCCGAGGCTACCGAACTCTTTGCGCAGGATAAGCCTGGGTACTATCCGCCCGCCCTGACCGGGATGCGCGGCAGCGCCGATGGGTCGTTCGAAGCGGCTCACGCTTTGCGCGACGCTGACTTTTGGAAGAAGGCCGGTCTGCCCGTTGATACACGGGAGACTTACGATCTTGTCGTCATTGGCGGTGGCATCAGTGGTTTGGCGGCGGCTTATTTCTATCGTAAGGAAAATCCTTCCGCCCGCGTCCTCGTCATCGACAATCACGATGACTTCGGAGGGCACGCAAAGCGGAATGAGTTTCGCCCGGGTGGCCGCCTTTTACTCGCTAACGGAGGAACCTGGGCGATCGAGTCGCCCTTCCCGTACAGCAAGGTCGCCGGCGCATTGATGGCTGAGCTCGGTGTCGATCCCGCGGCTCTGGCAGAGAAGTGCAACGTGAAGGACGCTCACAAAGGGTTAGGGCCGGCCTACTTCTTCGACAAGGAGACCTTCGGCACGGACAAGCTTGTTCTCGGCGGGCCAGAACGCCGTTCCCGCACAGGTGGCGGCGACGTAAAGAGTTTCCTGGCGCAGACTCCCTTGTTCGCAAACGCGCAGCGGGACATTGCGCGCCTTGAGGAATCGACGGTGGACTACCTGCCTGGACTTTCGTCGGATGAAAAAAAAGACCGTCTCTCCCGGATGAGTTTCAAGGATTTTCTTTTGAAAGTCGTGAAAGCCGATGCCGGCGTGATCCCGTTTTATCAGACGAACACCCACGGTCTTTACGGTGTCGGAATCGATGCGGTCCCGGCCCTCGATTGTTGGGTTCTTCAATTCCCGGGCTTCCAAGGATTGCATCTGCAGCCCGGGCCACACCCCCGCATGGGTTTCACTCCCCGGGGCTACGCGAGCCCCAAACCGGAGTATGAGTTTCATTTTCCGGATGGCAACGCTTCGATCGCCCGGCTGCTTGTGCGGGCCCTCGTTCCCGGGTCGATGGCTGGACAAACGGCCGAGGATATCGTCACCGCCCCAGCAGACTACGGCAAACTCGATCGCAGCGATTCGCCCGTGCGGATTCGACTCAACAGTACGGCTGTCCGCGTCCGTCACGTTGGCGATCGGGCCACGGCGAAGGAAGTTGAAGTAAGCTACGAGCGCGAAAAGAAAGTTTACAACGTGCGCGGCAAGGGTGTGGTGCTGGCCTGCTGGAACATGGTGATTCCTTATTTGTGCCCCGAAATCCCAGATAAACAAAAGGAAGCGCTTCATTATGGGGTGAAAGTGCCGCTGGTCTATACCACCGTGGCGATCAAAAACTGGAAGGCGTTTCAAAAACTGGGAGTTCAGAGTGTTTCGTGTCCAGGGATGTACCACACGGATGTTTCGCTCGATCTGGCTGTGAACATTGGCAGCTACAAAGCGCCCTTGTCGCCGGAGGAGCCCATTCTTGTGCGCATGACGCGGACGCCGTGTTTGCCCGGGCTGCCCGAGAGGGATCAGCACAAAGTGGGACGCGGCGATTTGTTGTCGACGTCATTCGAAACGTTTGAGCGCAAGATCCGCGATCAGCTGTTCCGGGTTCTTAGTCCAGGAGGTTTTGATCCGGCGCGGGACATCGACGCCATTACGGTGAATCGCTGGCCTCACGGCTACGCTTACGAATACAACTCGCTCTACGATCCGGATTGGCCGGAAGGGCAGCAGCCGTGCGAAATCGCGCGAAAGCCATTCGGCCGGATCACCATCGCAAACTCCGACGCGGCGGCCGCCGCTTATACCGATCACGCGATGGACCAAGCCTACCGCGCGGTGCAGGAGTTGATGTCGGTGTAGAATACTTTTTCAGACGATTCGCCAGCGTTACATCCTTCCAGTGAGGCTCAATTTTGACGACACATACGGTGGTTCCAGCGATGACCGGCGACGAAATGATCGCCCTTACGAAGAAACACACACTGTACGAGTGGTCCGCGCAGTCAAAGGTGGACCCGATCCCCGTGGCAAAAGCCAAGGGGATTTACTTCTGGACGCCGGAAGGTAAGCGTTTCATCGATTTCAACAGCCAATTGATGAGCGTCAACATCGGACACGGAGATCCCCGCGTAATCGAAGCGATCCATCAGCAAGCCTCGACGCTGGCGTATGCGAACCCATTTATGGCCACGGAACCCCGTGCGCGTCTCGGTGCCAAACTGGCGGAGATTACTCCCGGTGACGTTGACACTTTCTTTTTTACCAACGGCGGCTCCGAAGCAAATGAGAATGCCATCAAGATCGCCCGTTCTTTCACGGGGCGGCACAAGATCCTGGCGCGCTACCGGTCGTATCACGGTGCCACGGCGGGAAGCATCTCTCTCACGGGCGATCCGAGGCGTTGGGCAGCCGAGCCAGGCATCCCCGGTGTTATCCGCGTGTTCGATCCTTACCACGGGATCGAGCGGGGCTGGGATTCGGTGGAACAATCGCTGGCCAACATCGAGGAGGTCATCCAACTGGAAGGGCCCCAAACGATTGCGGCTTTCATTCTGGAGATCGTCCCTGGCACGAACGGGATTCTGGTGCCGCCGGACGGTTACATCCAAGGCGTACGGGAAATTTGCAGCAAGCATGGCATCCTGATGATCGCTGATGAGGTCATGTCGGGTTTTGGGCGCACCGGCGAGTGGTTTGCGGTTGACCATTGGAAGGTGGTGCCGGACCTGATCAGCATGGCCAAAGGCTTGACCAGCAGCTACCTGCCGCTCGGCGCCGTTGGGATGCGGCATCACATCGCGCAACATTTCCAGGACAAAGTCTTTTACGGCGGGCTCACCTACAACAGCCACCCGATGGGATGCGCGGCTGCGCTAGCAACGATTCGCGTGTATGAAGAAGACCGGTTGATCGAGAATGCCAAGAAGATGGGCGTAGTGC
The DNA here is from genome assembly GCA_041478205.1 of Candidatus Acidiferrum sp. GTDB lineage: Bacteria > Acidobacteriota > Terriglobia > Acidiferrales > UBA7541 > Acidiferrum. The sequence goes on along the minus strand of JBGOVR010000041.1, from coordinate 20,188 downwards.
TAAAGCAATTGTTGCGCGAATTGGAGACGCGGCATCCATCGGTGGGTGCAGTGCGGTCGATTGGCCTGTTCGGCATCGTGGAACTGGTTCGCAATCGTCGCACGCGTGAGCCGATGGCGCCGTTCAATGGCAGCTCGGAGGAAATGGCAAAGCTGGGACGATTCTTCCGAGAGCAAGGCCTCTATACACTAGTGCGGTGGAACACTTTTTACACGAATCCTCCGCTTTGCATCAAAGAGCCTGAGTTGCGAGAAGCATTCGCGATCATCGATCGAGGTCTGGAAATCGTAGATCAGGCCGTGCGACCGTAGGCGAGATTCTTATTCGGCCATTATGGTACCGACGGAGAAAAACTTCTGGCTCGAAACGGTTTCGATGCCAACAATGGAAATCATCAGTCAACTGGTGGATTCCACGGATGTGGCGGTCATTGGCGCAGGGTTCACAGGTCTTTCGGCCGCCCGCACCTTGGCCAAGCGCGGCGTCCAAGTCGCTGTTTTGGAAGCAGAAACCCTTGGTTGGGGCGCCAGTTCGCGCAATGGCGGCATGGTTCTTACCGGGATGAAGCTCCCGGTGCCAACACTCCTCAAGCGCTACGGCCGCGAAGCCGTGCGGCGCATGTATGCTGCCTCGCTCGCGTCCATTGACTGCGTCGAACAGATCGTCCGGGAAGAAAATATCGACTGCAACTTTGCGCGCTGCGGGCACCTCGAAGTTGCCTGCAAGCAGTCGCACTTCGAAAGCTATGAAGAATCTGCGGCGCTAGTCAAGCGGGAATTCAACCACTCGCTACGTATCATTCCGAAAGGCGAGCTTCGCGCCGAAATCGGCTCGGACATCTATTACGGTGGCCTGGTCGACGAAGTCAGCGCGAGCGTAAATCCCGCTCGCTATGTAGCGGGACTTGCGCTCGCCGCGCAGCGCGCCGGCGCGCGCCTCTACGATCGCACGCGTGTTGCAACAATCGAGCAACGGACGGCCAACGGCGCCCGCAGGTTCTGGGTCCGCACGTCGCGGGGAACACTCACCGCACGCGAAGTCATCCTCGCTAGCGGAGCGTACACCTCGGATGTCACTCCTTCGCTTCGACGAAAGGTCATCCCCATCGGTTCGTACATCATCGCCACCGAAGTGCTCCCTAATGACTTGGCACATGAGCTTAGCCCGCGCAATCGCATGATCTTCGACTCCAAGCATTTCTTGTACTACTACCGCCTGACGCCCGATCGCCGCATGCTTTTCGGTGGCCGCGCCGCCTTTTTCCCCGAAAACGAAAGCACCGTCCGGCGGAGCGCCGAAATCCTCCGGCGTGGCATGATGGAGGTCTACCCGCAGCTTCGCGGCACCAAGGTGGAATTCGTCTGGGGCGGCACGCTTGATTTTGCTTTTGATGTAATGCCGCACGCAGGCCAGCTTGACGGCATGTACTACGCCGTCGGTTTTGCTGGACACGGAGTAGCCGCCGCCACCTGGCACGGCACAAAACTCGCCGGCGTTATCTGTGGCGACTCCAACGACATCCCCTTCGACGGGATACCGTTCCGCGACGCCCCCTTCGGCCTCCGCAGCGGTCACACCTGGGCGCTGCCTCTCGCTGGCGCCTACCACAAAGTCCTCGATTGGCTCACCTAGGAACGTCTCTTGGAATGCGTTCTCTCTGGAACTCCTGGCTAACTTTTTCCTTCGCTGTTCTTCAAGCCGCGCGTCCCTCGAAGCAACAAATACATCACCGGCCCGATCGCCACAGCCGCCAATCCCCACACGATCCCAAACTGATCGCTCCCCAGCAATGCCACGCCAGCCATCACCAGCGGTGCAATCACTACGTAGGCCAATCCCGCTCGTCCCCACGGGATGCAGAACGGCCGCGTCATCTCTGGCCTCTTCCGCCGCAGCTGCCAGGCCGACAGCACCGTCAAGACCGTCACGGCAATCCGCAGCCACGCATACACCTTGATGAGTTGCGCCAGATTCAACACCGCTAGAAACCCGTAAATTACGCAAGAAATCAAGATGGCGATCCATGGCGTTCCGAATCGCGGATGCTTCGCTGCCAGTACCGCTGGCAAATACCCGTCCTCCGCCAGGGCCGAGGGCATGCGCGTCCCCGTCAACACCGTCGCGTTCAGAATCGAAATGTTCGTTACCGCGGCCGCCATGGTCATGAAGAATCCGAGCCACGGTCCGCCGATCAACTGTGCCGCGTCGGCAAAATAACCGGTCCGCCACTCCTGCCAGTTGCCTAGCGCTGCCAGCGAAAACAGGGTCGGGAGAAAATACGTAGCGATCGAGAGTGGCACCACCATCGCCAGCGCCAGTGGATAGCTGCGCTGCGGGTTTTCCACTTCTTCCGCGACGCTCGACATCTGCTCGTATCCCGAATACAGCCACAAACCCAGCGCCAGCCCGACTCCGAATACTTGAAACGGCGGACCATGCGGAGGCACCAGCGGCACAAACGGGTTGTGGTGCCACTTGGTTGCCGCGATGATGCAGAGCGCCGCAACTGGTAGAAGTATGAATATCTCCAGCACCGTCGCCACCGCGCCCACCAGTCGAATTCCGCGCACGTTCACATATGCCACCACAGCAACAAGCGCAAGCGATACGGCCAGGTGCTTCCAACCGGTGATGGAAGGGAAGAAGAACTTGAGGTAGTCGCTGAACAGCACCGCATACACGCCACCCAGCACAAAGGATGCACTCCAGTTCCACCACCCTGCCAGGAATCCCCAGAAATCACCGAAGCCCGCGCGGACCCAGCGGTAAAATCCACCTTCGACGGGAATCGCGGTTGTCAGTTCCGCGGCTACGAGTGACACGGGAATGCACCAGAAAAACGGTAGGATCAGATGATAGAGCAGGGTCAGTCCTGGCCCGCTTGTCACCACTTGGTCTTCCAGTCCAAAGGGTCCCGCCGTCGTGTAGGCATACATCACAAACACGAATGACAGCAGCCGCGCCTTCCGGGCCGTGTTCCTCGTATTTCTTTGTGTGGAGTCGGTCGTCAGTACTTTCTCGCCGCGGGCTACACTCACAGAAAGCAGACTATCTCAATACGTTCGAATTCGCCCCTAGTGTGTGCAAATATCCATCAGCCTAGAGTGTGAACGGCCATAGTTCAGGCGGCGAGCGTGAGGCAAGCAACGCGATTGTTTCGCGGCAGGTTAGAGAGGTAGTGTCTTCACTTCGCGCCGTTGGTTCCAAGAATGGAATCAACGAGTCTGTCGACTTCCAAGGCGAATTCCTCGAGCTCGAAAGTGAAACGCACCAAGTCGAGCTCGGCGACGGCAGGGTATTTCTTGGCGAGAAATTGCCAAGAGGCTTCTGAGGCCAGATCAAATTCGCGAGCCTCGTAATATCCGTATCCGAGACCCCGCAAACGGCAAAGTAGATCCGCCAGGTAAACCACGGCGGTCATTTCTGGGGCGGAACCCCCAGGAGAAGGCTGGTGATGAAATTCGATCACTCCAGCGATGTCTGGTGGCAGTTTCCAAAAGTCGGCAAGAACCCGCCCGCTCTCACAGTGCGCAAAGCCCAGCACTTGTTGTTCGGCTTCACATAAAGGAATCTCCGTGCTCTGCGCCAAGAGCAGAGCCTTGTGGAAGTCTTCTGGGAAGAGCAAGGAATTAACCAGGATTCCGACATCGTGGAGAAGTCCAGCGAGGTACAGCTTCTCGTAATTTTCCACAGCGAGCTGCTTCGCAAAGTGCTGACTGATGAGCGCTGTGCCAAGGGCATGACGCCAGAATGTTACGGGAGGCATGCCGTGTTTGACGTTGAAGAAAAGTTTGGGCAGACTGCAAGAATAGACGAGATCGCGAATGCGCGAGAGGCCCAACGCTAGAACCGCTTCCCGCACCGTTTCGATATCCGTTCGCCGCCGGAAGAGTGCGGAGTTCGCCATGCGAAGGCACTGCGCGGCTAGGGATTTATCGTAAGAAATCAACTCGACAACGCGGCCTACATCTACCTTGGACGCGTTTTGGCTCAGGCATTCTCCCAACGAGTTCAGAACGGAGGGCATCGCCGGCAGATTGTTCAGCTCCTTGACTTTCTTAGCAAGAAGGCTTTCCGTAGCGGCATTCATTTTGGGCCTCCCGGTTCCTCTCCTGGAGCGGGCTTCCAATAGGCGATTGCACCGGGAAAGTGAAGAAGCCGGAACTGGTCGTAGATTCCGTAAAGAGATTCGGAGTTTCCGAGGAAGAAATATCCGCCCGGAAGCAGGCCGCTGTAGAAGTGTTCTACGGTTCTCTTTTTTGAAGCGCCGTCGAAATAGATCAGCACGTTGCAGCAGAAAATGATGTCGAACCCCTTCATGAAGAGAATCTTGGATTGATCCTGGAGGTTCAGCCGGTCGAATTTCACGTTGGCCCGGACCTCATCACGTACGCGGTGGAGGGTTCCCTCCGGCTTGAAGTATTTTTCTCGCTTCTGCGCGCTCAGATTGCGGACCGCATATTCGCCGTAGAGGCCTTCACGGCATTTTAGGACCGAGTTGTCATTCAGGTCTGTCGCAACGATTTCGAAAGTCCAGCCACTGAGTTTTTGTACCAGCTGTTCCATCATAAGAATCGACATCGTGTAGGGTTCTTCTCCGGTGGAACACCCCGCGCTCCACATGCGGATTTTCTTGTAGCCTTGCTTGGACCGCAGAGACGTGAGCTTTGGCAGAATGATTTTGCTTACCGCGTCGATCTGCGGCTGGCTGCGGAAGAAATAGGTTTCGCCTATGGTAATCTCATTGAGTAGGCTCCGCATTTCGGCTTCGCGGTTCGACCGCGTAGTGAGATGTTCAAGGTAGTCGGAAAACGACCTGGAGCCGAGCTCCTTCATGCGGCGTTGGCAACGGTTGGCGAGCAGATAGAACTTGTTGTCGCTATGAAAGATCCCCGAAAGGCGGTAGATAAGATCGCGGATTTTGGCCAGAGCCGGATCGCGCAGATCGGCAGCGACCGCGGCCTGTTCCTCAGTGGGTACGCTGTCTATCGGCATTTCGCTTAACCTCGCGTGTTCACTTTCATCTTTGTCTTGGCAATTCCCGGAATGGCAACCGGCACCGGCCATGCTTGGCGGAAATTCGTGGCGTCCTTCGTGCAACACGCGGCAAATCATCGACGACGGGAGTCGAACATCGGCAACGCCATCAAGCGTGGCTTTTTACGGACTTCGGCCGGCATTGTTGAGAAGACACCCTTTCGAGCGTTTGTTTCGTCACGCGGCTGCGCGTCTTCCGTGTCCGTTAGAATCAACCTTGAAATGCGCGACCAGCTCGCGCAGGTCGATCGACATCTGCGCAAGTACGCGTGCCGCCTTCTGTGAGTCTGTCGCGCCTGACGATGTGCTCTGCGCGGCCTGTGCCACGCCGGTGATGTTCCTGGCCACCTCTCCGGATCCCTTGGCGGCCTCCGCCACGTTCCGCGACATTTCCGAAGTCGTCGCCGATTGTTCCTCCACGGCGGTGGCAATCGTGACCGAAATATCGTTGACCCGGCCGACGATCCTGCTGATCGTCCCGATGGCTTGCACAGCCCCTTTCGTGTCGGTTTGAATCGCCGCAATGCGCCGGCTGATATCTTCGGTGGCCTTGGCGGTTTGCTTGGCCAGTTCCTTGACTTCGTTGGCGACAACAGCGAAGCCCTTCCCGGCTTCCCCCGCGCGCGCGGCCTCGATGGTGGCGTTCAAGGCCAGCAGGTTGGTCTGCTGCGCGATCGAAGTGATGACTTTGATGACCTGGCCGATTTCGCCGCTGGATTCACCCAGCTTGATAACCGTTGCATTGGTTTCGATGGCCGCCTTCAACGCTTCACCCGCCACCTTTGCGGCTTCGCTGGCATTCTTGGCGATTTCGCCGATGCTCGCACTCATCTCTTCGGTGCCGGTGGCTACGGTTTGCAGGTTGCGGTTGACCTGTTCGGTCGCGGCCGAAACAACATTGGCCTGCGCCGAAGTCTCCTCGGAATTGGCGGTGATTTGCTGGTTCGTGGCAGAGAACTCCTCGCTGGCCGTGGCGATGCGGTCGGCGCTGGTCGACACCGAACCGATCATCTCCCGAAGGCTTCTCTGCATGGCATTCATGGCGCGAGCCAAATCGCCCAATTCATCGGTCGACGTAATGGAGAGCTCCGCTCCAGAGAGGTCGCCGCCACTGATGGCGTCAGCGCTCGTGGTGAGACGCCTGAGTGGTTCCGTAATAGATTTAGCTGTGTAAAATGCCACGCACAAACCGAGCAGAAGAGCGAGCAGAGTTCCTCCCGTAGTGAGGCCGGTATTAAAGGCGCTCGCACGCGCAGCCGAGTTGGACGTGTCGTTGAGAGACTTGGAGATATCTACGCTGGTCTGATCCAGGAGCGCTGATGATTTGGTCAACCAAGAGGCTGGATCCTTTTGAAGGTAGAAGACCTGCAGATCGGAAACGTTGGCGTTTCCGGAATCAACCTGATGACGCTTGGCAAGGAGCGGCTTAGCGAAATTGCTGGCCCAACTCATTTCTGTGCTTTCGACTTGAATTAATGCGGTTCGCAGCGTATCGTTCCCCGATTGGGACTCGCCCCGCTTTAAGAGTTCAGTGATATCGAAAATTCCCCTATTAACTCTTTCTTCATCACCGGGGTCACCGCTCAGAAGAAAGTTGTTCAGATTATTTCGATTGAGCATGATCTGGTAGCGGACGGCTTCGATGGTGCGCACGCTTTCCAAAGCCATCGAGGCGTTTGCTCGCGCGGATCGTTCCTTCAAGCCGGCGACTATGTTGACGATGAACAGTGCGACTAGAATGGCCAGAATCGATCCGAAGCCGACATATAGTTTCTTACCGATCGTCATTGCGAAAAACCTCCGCTCCCCACGGGGACGCGGCCTAGCCAGGCCGCTCCTGCCGCAACATCATGTTTCCCCTTCATTGCCCTAGTTGTTCGAGCCTCCAAAGTCAAACTCGACTATCTGCGTGGATTCTTCGGGCGCAGTGGCAAACTTCCATTCTTTGACCGCCTCCTGACACGCTTGCACCAAGAGCGGATGACCGCCGATCGCGCGACTGCTCTTTACCCGTCCATCTGGCGAGATGGTCACTTCAATCTTCACCTTGCCCGCTATATTCATCCGCCGCGCCAGTTCCGGGTACACAGGCGCGACCTTGGACTTGACCTTGCGCTTGCCTTCTCCGGCCGGTTCTGTCTGTGCGAACGCGCAAGCCCACAAAAGCATCGTAGACGCCGCGCTCGCTAACACTATCCGTGTCCACTTGGATCTCATGGCCGCCATCCCTCCTCTGAATGAAAGATTCCTCACGGCAGAAAACACTCGCGGAACGCCTGCCCCAGTTTCACGTTCTCCTTTCAGGCCCGCTAAGGTTGTCTGAGCATTCGCGTTTCGGAAATCGCGGAAAACGAGCATGATTGCAGCCGGGTTCAGATGCTTCCTCTGCGACGGGGTCATCGGTCGGCAGTCATGGATTCGGCCGGTTCCTCTATCGCACAGGCTCGGTCGGTGTCCAGCACGTGCATCAATTGTTTGTCCAGTTTGTGTACGCCGAGAATCACCGACCGAACCTTGCCGTGCAGAGTCTCTGGCGGCGGCTCGAATGTTTCTTCCGATGCTTCCACCACGTCCCCGATGTCATCGACGAGGAAGCTCACCGCGTCCTCGCCGGCGCGCACGACTACGTTCATCGGTGGCTTGCCGTCCGGACGTTCGGGGAGCTCCAACTGCCGCCGCAGATCCACGGCTATGACGATCTGCCCTCGCAAATTCATCAGTCCCCGCACGACGAAGGGCGCAAGCGGAACTTCGGTGAGGGCAAGCGGTTGGAGGACTTCCTGAACCTTCAGCAACTCGATCCCAAAAAGGTAGTTCTCCAAGTAAAAGGTGCAGAACTGCTGCGGATGAGCCATGTCTAGTTGCCCACCCTCGCATGCTCTTCTTCATGTTCGCGGCTGGATTCGGCAGCTTGGAGAATAGCGGTGAGGTCCAGCAATTCCGTTACGCGGTTCTCGATGACTGCCGCGTAGAGAACGCCGGGCCGTGTCGCCGGAGACTTCACTTCTACGCGGTCCTCGACGATGTCGAGAATCTGTTCCACAACGAGGCCGACGGTGTGTTCTTCGTGGTTGCACACCAGCACCTGAATCGAACCCGAATCCGCGGGTGGTGCCGCGGGCGCCGCGTGGCGCCGTCTCCGACGCCGCTCTTCCAGCACGACATTGAGGCGGATGAGCGGCAGGATCCGCCCTCGGTATTGAATGACCCACTGCATGCCGGCTTTTTCCATTTGCGAAGCGGGAAACTCTTCCAGGCGAGCCAGAGTTCCCAGAGGCAAGGCCATGCGCGCATCGTCCGGACCGGCGAAGACCAGAAACGTCTGTTTGTCGCTGACCTTTTCCTGGTTTTCGGAATCCGACCCGGCCACGGCGCGATCGTGCACTCCGGAAATGATGCCGGCCCGCTGCGCGAGGCCTAGCACGTCCAGGATCAGCGCCACCTTGCCGTCGCCCATGATCGTCGCTCCCGCGAAGGTCTTGATGCTCTTCAGCCGCCTGCCCAACGGCTTCACGACAATCTCTTCGGTGTCCTTGATCTCATCGACGATGAGGCCAAACTGACGGCCGTCCGCCTGCAGCACCACCATGTTGACCGCGTTATCTGCGTCCGCGCTCTTTTCCTTCTTTTCGATCCGCAGCTCGCGGTCCAGATAAGCTAGTGGCAGCAGGCGCCCTCGCAAGCGGTACACCGGCACGCCGTGAACCATTTCGATTCCCGTGCGCGCTGGATCTCCGTCAATCCGCACCAGCTCGATCAAACTCACTTGGGGAATGACAAAACGTTTGTCCGCGCAAAGAACTACCAGCCCCGGCACAATTGCCAGCGTCAGAGGTATCTTCATTTTCACCGTGGTGCCCGTGCCCGCCTCGGATTGCACATCCACGGTCCCGCCTATTTTTTCGAGGTTGGTTTTGACGACATCCATACCAACGCCCCGACCGGAAACGTTGGTCACTTTTTCCGCGGTGGAAAACCCTGGCAGCAGAATCAGGTTGACGGTCTCGCGTTCGCTCAGTTGCGCGGCCTTCGCGGCGCTCATCAGTCCGCGCTCCACAGCTTTCCGCCGGATTCTCTCGTGGTCCAGACCGGCGCCGTCGTCGATGATTTCGATGTTGACCTGCCCGCCCTCGTGATAGGCACGCAGGGTCAAGCATCCTTCGGCGGGCTTTCCGGCCGCGACCCGCACTTCTGGCCGCTCGATCCCGTGGTCCACGGAGTTGCGCACCAGATGCGTCAGCGGATCCTTGATGGCCTCGATGATCGTCTTGTCAAGTTCCGTCTCCTGCCCGATCATCTCGATGCGCACCTGCTTGCCGCAGTTCATCGCGACGTCGCGCACCGTCCGCGGAAACTTGCTCCAAATGTTCCCGATCGGCTGCATCCGCGTCTTCATGACGCCTTCCTGCAGCTCCGTGGTGATCAGATTGAGGCGCTGGCTCGTGGCCGCCAGCGTCGCGCTTTCTACCGAAGACGTGAATTGCAGAACTTGATTGCGCGCCAGAACGAGTTCGCCGACGAGGTTCATCACCCTGTCCAGCAAACCCACATCGACGCGAATCGTGCCGGTTCCAGCCTCCCAAGCTTTCGCACCTTCAATTGTCTGGTGTACTGCCGTGACGTCGTCGGCGCTGACGGCCCCCAATTCCACCAGGATCTCCCCGAGCCGGCGCCGGTCTCCTTGCTCCTGTTTCTGTAACGCTCGCGCCAGGTCGCTCTGCGTGATCTTTCCCTGATCTACCAGAGCGCCTCCGATCTTTCCGCGTACCGGCAGGTAGTTCCGAGGTTCCGCAGCCGGCACCGGGGACCCCTTTTCGGGAGTTTCCGAATCCGTCGCCGTCGGTGCGTCTGTCCCCTTACTCTCTTTTGCCAGGGCTTTTTTCACTGGGGCCGGGCGGCCGGTTTTCTCTTCTGTGCCCTCGGATGACCCAACACCAAGCTTGCTGGGCGGTGTTCGCGCTTCGGGCACGCTGTCGAGGGTGGGCTGCTGCAAACGCGTTAGGCTTTCGATTAAATCCCGATAATCTGTTTCACCGTCTTGCCCGGTGGCCTGAATCTCTGTCAGCATTCGTCGCACGGCATCCACCATGGACATCAGCCCGCTGGCGATCTCTGTACTTAGTACCAGCTTCCCGTCCCGCAGGCTGGAAAGAAGGCTCTCCCCTCCATGCGCGACCTTCTCTAGCTTCGTGAAACCAAGGAAGCCGCAAGTTCCTTTGATTGTGTGAATCGAACGGAACACACTTCCAAGAATGTTGTGGTTATGGGGGTCTTTCTCCAAAAGCACCAGTTCCCGGTCCAGCGTGTCCAGGTTTTCGTTGCTCTCCGTCAGAAACTCGCGGACGATGTCGTCGGCCATTCGAGAGTACCTTCAAGAAGCGGATCGATTTACACGAGCCTTAAGACAGGTTCCATGGCTCGCAATCCCTTGGCCACTCTCGCTCTTTCAGGAAGTTCTAAGAGGAGTCAGCAGAAGAACTTAGACATCTCGCTCCGTCTTTCATGTGAGGTTGCGCGTTGTCATTCGGACCAACTTGAAACTCTGGTCGAAAAAAGGGAATTGGCCCTCGGAAGCTTTTCCTTATGGTTCCCTTATCTCCGCGGCACGCATCAGAGAAGCCAGTCGAGGTAGGGGCGCTCGCTCTCTCGGCACCTCGCAATAGCGCTATCACTCAAAATGGTACTAACAGTTTTCTGAAGAGCTCGCGACGCTAAATCAAAGCCTCTTTTCGTCCCTATCTCGAACTCTAACTTGCATTTATCCGCTGCCGAACCATAATTGAGGTTATTCTGGTGCGACCAGATCGTTAAGCCCCATGCAATGCCCTCTCTGTCAGACGGAAAACCCGGCCACCGCAGATCGCTGTGGGAAATGCAGCACCCCCCTGCCGATCTCCGAGGTCACCATTGCCCCTACGGCGATCGGCCGCACGGAAGCTTGGTCCGTTGCCGTCACGCCTCGCCCCTCCAGTGAAGCGGCATCCCAGGGACAACTTGAGCCTGGAACCGTTCTCGCCGACCGTTTCGAGGTTCTTCAGCTCCTTGGCCAGGGCGGCATGGGAGCCGTCTACAAAGCCCGCGACCTCGAACTCGACCGCCTCGTAGCTCTTAAACTTATACGTCCGGACCTCGCCAGCCATCCCGAAATCCTCCGCCGCTTCAAGCAAGAACTCATCCTTGCGCGCGAAGTCACTCACCGCAACGTCATCCGTATCTTTGACCTTGGCCAAGCGCAAGGCATCAAGTTCATCACCATGGAGTACGTCGAGGGGCGTGATCTGCGGAGCCTCATTCACGAAAAAGGGAAGATAGCTCCAGAAGAAGCGGTTCCCATCGTCCTGCAGATCGCTGCGGCCCTCGAAGCCGCCCATCATGCCGGAGTCGTGCACCGCGACTTGAAGCCGCAGAACATCATGGCGGACAAAGACGGTCGCGTTTACGTCATGGATTTCGGCATCGCGCGCTCCCTGGAAACTCCCGGCATGACCCAGACCGGCGCGCTGATGGGCACTCCGGAATACATGTCGCCGGAACAAGCCAAGGGCGAAAAAGTAGACGCGCGCTCCGATCTGTTTGCTCTGGGGATCATTTTCTACGAGATGCTCACCGGCAACTCTCCCTTCAAGGCCGAGACCGCCATGGCCACCATGTTCAAGCGCACCAAAGAGCGCGCCACCCCGATCGCGCAGCTCAATTTGGGTGTGCCGGGCCATTTGAGCGATATCGTTTCGAAGTGTCTGGAAATCGAACCGGAGCAGCGCTACCAATCCGCGCGCGCCATCATCGACGACCTCGAAGCTTGGAAAGCCGGCGCCTCTCGCGGAACCATAATTCCCGCCACGCGCCGCCTGCGATACGCACCTCGGTATCAAAAGTGGCTCGCCGCGGGAGTTGCGGTTGCCCTTCTAGGGATCGTGGGCTACGCCTTCCGCGAGAAATTGCCGTTGCCAACTACCGGGAAATCCGCAGCGGTGGCTCCGCCAGTTTCTCTCGCCATCTTGCCCTTCCACAACGCCTCAACCGATCTTTCTCTGGACTACGTAGGCCCGAATCTCGCGGACCTGCTCAGCACCGACGTGGGCCAGTCCGCGCAGTTGCACACCGTGTCTGCCGAGCGCATCCATCAGATTTTGAAAGATATGCATATGCCCCCGAACGCCGACTTCGACCCCGACCAACTCCGTCATATGGCCGAGTTCTCCAACGCCGACATACTCGTCTGGGGGCGTTATGCCAGGTTCGGCGACCAGATCCGCATTGACGCCACTCTGGAAGACAGAAAGCAAGACCGACGCGTGCCGCTGAAGATCGAAGCCGCCTCGGAAAAAGATATTCCCGGCACCGTGGATCAGCTTGCCGAACTCATCCGCAAGAACCTTTCCGTATCTTCCGACGTTCTCAAAGAGTTGAAGGCCAGTTCTTTCCAGCCTTCCTCAAAATCCGTGCCGGCGCTTCGCGATTACAGCCAAGGCATGCAGCTCCTGCGCGACGGCAAGAATCTTGAGGCCGTCAGGGCTCTGAAGGACGCCGTCATACAGGACCCGCAATTTGCTCTGGCGTATTCGCGCTTGGCCGAAACCCAGTCGGATCTCGGATATGACGCCGACGCGGAACAATATTCTCGAAAAGCCTTGGAACTTAGCCAGCAACTACCAGTGGCGGAGAAATACCTGATCGAGGCCAGCCACGCTCGGGTCATGAAGGACAGTAAGAAAGCGATTGAGGCCTACGAGAACCTCGCCAAAACGCTCCCGGGTAACGCCGATGTCGAATACGGCCTGGGCAGTCTGTACATCGAGAAAGGCGATTACGATAAAGCGAGCGCGCAATTCTCAAGGGTTCTCAAGACGGATCCCAACAACATTAAGGCCCTGTGGAAAATGGGTGTTGTCGAGATTGATAGAGACGATCCTCAAGCCGCCCTTAAGCCGCTAAATCAAGGTCTCAGCCTCGCCGTGCAGGTCGATAATCAGGAGCAGAAAGCGCTGCTCCTTCTGGCCATGGGTGTTTCCTATCGCCTGTTGAACCAACCACAAGAAGCCCTGCGGAACTATCAGCAGTCCATCGAGATCACCCGCCGGCTGGAGCTCAAACGCATTCTTGCCAACGGCCTTTCGGAAATGGCCCAGGTCCAAAACACCATCGGCAAACCAAAGGAGGCGCTCGCCAGCTACAACGAGGCGCTGCAAATCCTCCACGGCATCGGCATGAAAAAAGAAATCGCCAATGCCTTGATCGGCAGGGGCGTGCTGTATGAAACCTGGGGTGACTACGACAAGGCCCTGCAGGATTACAAAGATGCTCTACAGATCGAGCGGGAAGCGGACGACGCCAACTCTCAGGCGATCTGCCTGAATAATATCGGCGGCGTTTATCTCGGCAAGGGTGACACGGACAACGCCTTGACCTACTTGCAGCAATCCTTGCAATTGCGCCAGAAACTCAACGACCCCGAATATATTGCCGAGACCTTGACCGCCTTGGGCGACGCCTACACCGCCACCGGCGAATATGACAAAGCTCTTGGCTCCTTCATGAACGCCCTCGACGTCTCCCACAAAGCTAACAACGCGCGAGGTGCCGCCGCCCAGTCCGACCAAATCGGCAGGGTCTTGCTTTATCAGGGGCGTATAGGAGCTGCGGTAAGCGCCACCCAAGACGCCGTCAAGGGCTACCAAGCCGTCGGTGACCGTAATCGCGACATGGTTGAGTCCCTAAATGACCTCGCCGGCGCTTTGGCGCAGGCGGGCCGCACCGACGAGTCCGCAAAATCCCTGGGAGAAGCGCAAAGCATGGCGCGCGACCTCAAGAACGTGGCGGTGCAAAGCGATCTTCTCCACACCCAAGGCGATGTCCACTTTTACCGCGGCGACCTGAAAACCGCCAAATCCGCTTACGAGCAGGCGCTGCGTGCCGCCTCTCAAGAAAAGGCTCGCGACAAAGCTCTGGTAGCAAGGTTAAATCTGGCGGAAGTGGCTATCGCGGAGGGCCGTTCTCTAGCGGCCATATCCGATTTGCGCTCCATCATCCAGCAAGCGGACAGTCAGAACCTCAAGTATCTCTCCCTTAAAGGTTCTGTGGATCTGGCACGGGCCGTCATCAACACCAAGGACTACGCTCACGCCCGCCAGGAACTCGAGCGCGACCTCGGCCGCAGCGAGAAGCTCGGCTTGCGCCTGGAGACCGCCATAATTCACTACCTTCTAGGCAATGCCATCCGTCTTGGAGGGAACCCCGCGGAAGCTGCTGGCCAATACCAACAGGCCCTCCGCGCGTTGGATGACATGAAGAAAGAGCCCGGCGCGGAGCATCTCCTCGACCGCTCCGACCTGCACGCCATCTATACGGAAGCCACGCACTGGTTGTCCGCAACGAGAAGCTAGCACACTCCCGATCTCTGTCGAAAAAGGCGATGAGCGGTCCGTCCGGACCGCCCGCGTAAGTTGACCGTCAATACTCAAACTGGAATGACCGCTGCGCGTCGTCGCTTATCGCCACCGTGATTAGCCTGTGTGATACTCCGCGTTTCTCTTGCTCCTAATTCGCTAGCACCGTGTACGGCACGCTCACCATCGTCGAATTTCCTGCCAAGTCCGTCGCCGTCACCGAAAAAGTATGCGCACCGACACCTTTCGCTTTGAATTTGGTGTGCAGTGTTGGCGTGCTGTCCGCTCCAAAGAATAGGAACGTCCCGCAGCGTACTACACCCGAACCCTCGCTGCCGTCCGCCAAAAGTGGGTCGCTGCAACTGTAGCTCGCCGTCACCGTCTGGCCTTCCTTCGGCATGCTGTTCGAAAGCGCAAGACCATTGACCGCCGGGACTCCCGTATCAATCTTCACGGTCACCGTCTTGAACGAAGCCCAGTTAACGTTGGGATCTTTGCTCGCACGGAACCTAAGCTCCTCGGTTTCCGCGCAATCCGTGGCGAAGAAGTGCAGCTTGTACCGTCCTTCTGTGAAAGCCAAGCCGGTGCTGGTATCGACGGGGACGTTCGTCGTGCCGGTCTTGAACACCCCGCCCGGAGCGTTCGGACAAGCGGAGGCTCCGCCCTGCCCGCCCGGATTAAACAGCGAGATGTCACCCGCTACCGGAAACGTGGTATCGGGAACATTCACGTTCGCCTTCGTCGTCCCGAACGTTACGCTCTCAATCGGCGCAGCCTTGAACCCATTGGGCTTACCGTCCTCAGGGAGTTTGGCCGGCGACGCAGCGAACTTCACGTTCACGGTCGTATTGTTCTGCCAGCCAAAAAGGTTTGCCGACGTCACCACCGGCGCTGTAAACGGCAACGGCATATTGAACACCGGTATGAACGTCGAGTTGGTTCCTCGGGGCGTGCTGCCGTGGACGGGATCGCCTGCTCCTTTGAATTCCGTCAACGGATTTTGTGGGCACAACTGGCCCGCTAGCAAACTATCGGTGAAGGTACAGCTCGTCGCACTTGCCACCCAGTCGTCCGTGCCCATCAGGAACCCCGGACCTGTTCCTTCGTCTAAATCAATCGTATCCGCGCTGTCGTAGCGGGTTTCGAACAGCAAGTTTCTGGCGTCGGAGTGCGGGCAGTTGACCCCCGCCGGGGTCTGCACGTCGGGAGTCGTGCACACAATCGTAAAAGCCTTGCACAGCGAGGTCACACCGTCCGCTGCCAATTCTCCCTTTACGCGAATGCATTGCGCGGGCGCAGCCGAAGTATTCCTCACCATGTTTTCAAACGTCTCCTGGCTCAGCCCGGCGTCGCTGGCAGTCGGAACGGTGTTGGCCTGAATCGCCCCCTCGATATTATCCAGCGCAAGGTAGTCGGCGCCAAACGTGATGTGCTGGCCCGGCGTGGCGTCAAACGTGAATTGCGGTGTCTGCGACCCAGGGTCACCTGGATTGATCGGATTGCCCGTGATACTGCCGCCCGGCTGCACCCCGGCTTGCGTGCAATTCGTCACCAGGAAGATCGTCGAGCTCGCCACCTTCACGCCCCCATCCAGAAGACTGAAGGTTGTTTGTTGCGTCGCGCTGGGTGTGAGTGCTGGACGCACGTCCAGAGGGCTGACTCCGCCACTGCCGCCCTCCAAGGTCGACATCACCGGTCCTGTAAAATTGTCGGGATCCTGGCCGTCAAGTTGGTTCGCGCCAGCCGGCCCTTGGTAAACGCTCGTAAAGCAGTCGGATTCCGGCGTGTCGCCAAGAAAATCGGTTTGCCCGCCGGTACACACATTGCCCGCGGGCGAACCGCTGCCAAACGCGGCGCCGTTGACCGCCAAAGTAACGAAATTATCCACTAGGACGTTTCCCACCCCATCAGGCGTCGAAGAAAGCTTGGCTATAAGAGGACTGGTCTCCGTAGACGCCGGACAGCTTAAGGTCAAAGTCGTGCTTCCAAATGTGAATGGGTTTGGCAGCGTGGCGTTCGGATTTGAGTTCCCGACATTGATCGGATCGAAGAGCTTGATCGCCCCCGCTGCGCCGGACAGTTTTACCATCTGTACGTCTGTAAAGCTGTTGGGGAACGAAAGCACCCCGTTTTCCAAACCGGACACCGATGGTTTGAACGTCACGCCGACGGTGCAAGCTGCCGGCGCCGTCAGCGTCACCCCAGAACATGCGTCGGTGGCGATCGTAAAATCCGCGTTGTCCCGCGAGACCGTCCCGAGCGTCACCGTACCGCTGCCGCCCGCAATACTAAAGGTCACCGCCTGCGCCGCGCTCGTCGAGCCCACGCTCGGCACTCCGAACGAAAGGCTGCTCGGCGAAACCGTAACCGTCGCCGACTGCGCCAGTGCTGGTTGAGCGCCTCCGCCGATCAAACCGCAAATCATCACCGACGGTGCGACTAGACGCAACTTCCACTCGAATGCCTTCATGGCTGCCTCCTTGAGGCGGGGTGAGTAGCTTGGGCAGTGCAGCTGGGGGGCGGAGCTGCCGATTATGTGCACTTGCGGTTGAAGAAGTACGGGGACGTGCGCCTTGCGCCGACCAGTACACAATTGCCCGGGGATTGTCTCCGCCGCGTCACAGGTTTGTCAAGAAGAAAAGCTGCCCTGAGGGGGGCCGTCCGCAGGCCCTCCCGCTGGCTAAATCGAAATTCAGCAAGAACTTAAGGCTGCTTGCCGGCTCCTGAACTGCAGCCACGCGATCGGCGAGCAGGAGCCCGCTCCACCGCGCCGCCCACCCCAAGTTGCAGCCGCCGAGCCGCGCTTCACCCACCGCAACCAACCGAGACCCTGCTATACTTGGAGGGTTATGCTGTCCATCAATAATATCTCCATGCGCTTCGGTCCCAGAGTCCTCTTCGAGGACGTCACCACTACTTTTATGGCCGGCCGCCGCTACGCCATCACCGGCCCCAACGGTGCCGGCAAGTCCACCCTGATGAAGATTCTCACCGGCGAGCTCGAGCCCACCAAAGGCTCCGTCACCCGCCCCAAGAAGCTCGGCATCCTCCGCCAGGATCAGTTCGCCTTCGACGATTTCCGCGTCATCGACACCGTCATCATGGGCAACGCCACTCTCTGGAAGGCCCTCCAAGAGCGCGACGCTCTCTACGCCAAGCCTCACGAAGACCTCACCGACGCCGACGGCATGCGCCTCGGCGAACTCGAGGGCATCGTCGGCGAAGAAGGCGGCTACACCTCCGAAACCGACGCCGCCATTCTCCTCGACGGTCTCGGCATCGAAAGCGCTTTCCACGAACGCAAAATGGGCGAGCTACAAGGCGGCCAAAAAGTTCGCGTGCTCCTCGCGCAAGCTCTCTTCGGCAATCCCACCGCCCTGCTGCTCGACGAGCCCACCAACAACCTCGACCTCGACTCCGTCCACTGGCTCCAGAACTATCTCGGCGAGTACCAAGGCGTGCTCATCGTCATCTCCCACGACCGCCACTTTATCAACAGCGTCTGCACCTACACCGCCGACATTGATTATCAGACAGTTATCATGTACGTCGGCGGCTACGACGACATGGTCGTCGCCAAAACGCAAATTCGTTCGCGCATCGAATCCGAAAACGCCCAGCGCGAAAAGAAAATCGCCCAGCTCAACGAATTCATCGCCCGCTTTTCCGCCGGCACGCGTTCCGCCCAAGCCACCTCGCGCAAAAAAGAAGTCGAGCGCCTGCAAACCTCCGAACTCGCCCGCTCCAACATCCAGCGCCCGTACATCAAATTTGAAATGAAGCGCAACTCCGGCCGCCACCCGCTCGAAGTCAAGAGCGTCGCCAAATCCTACGACGACCTAAAGGTCATCCACCCGTTCACCGCCAGCGTCACTCGCGGCGAAAAAATCGCGCTCATGGGCCGCAACGGCACCGGCAAAACCACGCTCCTCAAATCCCTCATCCGCAACGCCACCGGCTTCATCGACGACTCCGACAAGCAATTTCCCATCGACGGCGGCAAAGTCATCTGGGGCCACGAAGTCACCGTCGGCTACTTCGCCCAAGACCACACCGACTCCTTCACCAAAGACAACACCACCGCCATCGAGTGGCTCTGGCAATTCGATCCTTCCGCCTCGCAGCAAGAGCTCCGCGGCCTCATGGGTCAGATGCTTTTCAGCGGCGACGACGCCCTCAAGCCCACCCGCGCGCTCTCCGGCGGCGAAACCGCGCGCATCATTTTCTGCCGCCTCATGCTGCAAAAGCCCAATTTCCTGGTCCTCGACGAGCCCACCAACCACCTCGACCTCGAATCCATCAACGCCCTCAACATCTCTCTCCAACGCTACGACGGCACCGTCCTCCTGGTCACCCACGACCACGACGTCATCGACGAAGTCGCCACCCGCATCTGGCACTTCCAATCCTCCAAAATCGAAGACTTCAAAGGCCCCTACCAAGACTACCTCGCCTACTCCCAAGAAAAAGCCTCCTAACTTCTTGTCCTGGCCGATGTCGTGGCCGATCTTCAGATCGGTCACCTTTCCTTCCGTCGCGCGGTCGATTCGTCCGCCGAATCCGCGCGCGGATTCTGGCCCTCCGTTCCTCGTGGGGGCACAGCATCGCTGTGCCCGCCCCTATGCCCGTGCGGGTGCTCTCGATTCTTGAGGATGGGTCCTCGCTTTTTGTAGCGGCGAGTTCATCTCGCCATCTTCGTCTGGTAGCGCCGGCTTCCAGCCGGCTCTTCGCGCACAGCACGCCGCGCTCCCCGCGATGGTCAAACTACTTTGAGCATCGTCTCCTTCGCCTCGTTCACTTTAGGCGCAACATTGTCCGGCACGGGCGGAGGCACTGGCGCAGCCGCCTTCCTGCACAACTCCGCAGCTTCCGCGATGCTCTGGGCCTCCTCATGCATCATTGTCAACCACGTCCCGAACCTCGCCCGGTCGCGCGCTATCTCATCTAAAGCTCGTTTCATACGCTCCTTGAACCGCGCCCGGATCTGCTCGAGTTCCACCTCCAATTGGCCATGTACTTCCTCCTTGTGGCGGCACTCGGCCTCGCATAACTGTTTCTGATTTTCTTCATGACACTTGATCGCGTCTAGACGCCTCTGGGCATCCCGCAGCACCTCGTCGACCGAAATACCGGCCGCATCCAGCGCCATCATCACCGACGCCCGCCGCATCTCCGTCGACAATCCGCTAAGGTGCTCGCTATGCAGCATCTCCACCACTTTCTTGATGCTGTAGCCCCTCCGCGGACTCACGATCCCCGCGGCAATGTAAATCTCCTCCAGTGGCAGCAACTCAGTTTGGTAAGCTAGGTCGCCATCGACGGCAGCAGCCCCGTGCTCCTTGATTGGCTGCGCCGCAAGTACGGGAGCAGCGGCCTTATTCCCCTCACCGGTGTCGCCACTGCCCGCGCCGATGGGCTTGTTCTTTTCGCCTGTACCTGCGCTGCTCGCTTTGCCGTTTTCTTTCGCGTCCTCCACGCCCTGCTTCATTCGGCCGATCCAGTTGGTCCCCATAGAACTCGATCCCCCTTCCCTTTGCGCTGCCTTTTCCTTCAGAAGCAGCGTGACCAGCGCCTCCCACCATTGCTGGAAACGGACGCCTTGCTCCTGCGCACTGTGCCATCGCCTCCGCGACCATTTGCTGTCGCCGACCTCGGGTGCGGGCTCTTCCGGAGCCGCCTCTGCAATGGCCTCGTTCTGTGGCCCGCTCGCCCCAATTTCTGCCACTCCTGTGGATTCCACCCTTTGTTCACCCGTGAGATGTTCA
>JBGOVR010000097.1:0-18098 GCA_041478205.1 Candidatus Acidiferrum sp. | reverse complement strand
TGTTGCGCCTGCGCTCGCGCGGATGTATCCTTTGGGACGAAAGATTGCGATTACAGGTAAATGGTGGCACTCGTGCCGCGGCATACCGCGTAAGCTAGCCCTCGCGGTTTTCACGTCGGAGCGGTTGTTCTTCCCAGCGAATCGCTTTCTCCGTCCGGCAGTTCTCGATCGTTGTGAGTGTCAACAAATGAGGGGTGTTTTCATGGCGATTCGCTGCCCGCACTGTCATAGCCGCCGGCTCCATAGATCCAGAACGAAGGGAATCCTCGAGTCCGTTTTTTTGGCGGTGGTTTTTCTGCGAGCGTTCCGGTGTGAGGCCTGCGATTTGCGTTTTTTCCGCTGGTCGGCTGCCGACAAGTCCCGGCCACACCGCCCGGCGCGGACGAGTTGATTTCGAGACGGCTCCACGCCTAAGAGGTTGGTTGATTCAACGGCTACACCTTCGCCACAATCAGCTTTTTGATTTTCTTGATTTGGGTCTCGTCGCGCTTGTAAAACGTCCATTGCTTGATGCGTTTGCCGCGAATCAAATCCGCCTGCAGTAAAATTTTCAAATGCTCGCTGGCGGTGGGCTGGCTCACGTGCAGCTTTCTGGCGATCAGCAGCCCGCAGACGCCATCGTTGACCAAGTCTCCATCGACCTGCGGCGGGAAATGCCTGGTCGGATTCCTGAGCCAATCCAGGATGCGCAGCCTGCGGTCGTTCGACAGCGCGCGCAGTGCAAGTTCCAGATTCATATAGACAATTAGCCAACTCCCTAATTATAATAGCACGCGTACCGGAAATTGCAAACGATGCCGAACCCACAAATCAATCGAGAGCGCATTGTTGCGGCGGAGAAAATCATCCGCCCGTACATTCGCCGGACTCCCGCGATCGAGGCCGCCGGCGCCGATTTCGGCCTGGATTCTATCAGCCTGATCTTCAAACTGGAATTGCTGCAGCACTCGGGTTCTTTCAAAGCGCGCGGCGCGTTTACGAACTTGCTGACGCGCGAGATTCCTCGGGCGGGTGTCGTTGCAGCTTCGGGCGGCAATCACGGAGCCGCGGTGGCTTTCGCCGCGATGAAGCTCAACGTGCCGGCAAAGATTTTTGTCCCGAGCGTGGCGTCGCGCGAAAAAATCGAGCGCATTCGCGGATACGGAGCAGAGCTCGTGGTTACCGGAGAGCGCTATGCCGATGCCTTGGCGGCCAGCGAAAGCTGGACCGCGCAATCCGGCGCGTTGCCCGTGCATGCCTACGATCAAGTGGAAACGCTGCTCGGCCAAGGAACCGTCGGCCTGGAATTCGAGGAGCAAGCTCCCAACCTGGACACGCTGCTCGTCGCGGTCGGCGGCGGCGGACTGATCGGCGGAGTGGCCGCCTGGTATTCCGGGCGTATCAAAGTCATCGGAGTCGAACCCGAAGCGGCCCCGACGCTGGCGAACGCGTTGCGCGCAGGCCGGCCAGTCGATAGCCCCGCCGGAGGTATCGCGGCCGATTCGCTGGCTCCTAAACGCGTTGGCGAGCTGATGTTTCCGATTGCGCAAAGTCACGTGCATAGCGTGATCTTGGTGCCCGACGAAGAAATCCAGCAAGCGCAAGAAGCGTTGTGGAAAGTGCTGCGAGTCGCCGCCGAGCCCGGCGGCGCGGCCGCCTTCGCCGCCCTGTTGTCGCGTCGCTACCAAGCCAAGCCAGGGGAGCGCGTCGGCGTTCTCGTCTGCGGCGGCAACACCGCCGCCGTTGACTTCGGCCGCTCTTACGAAGCGAAAGCGCGCGACAACACCGCGGTTCGCTTTGAGAAATCGCCAGCCATTACGCCTTGAGGAGCCTCGAATGTCCGTATACGAACGCCTGCGCGTTTTGCAAATCACTCTTCCCGAAGTCGAACCGCCCGTAGCCGCCTTCGTCCCTTTCGTGCGCGCCGGCAATCTGCTCTTCGTCTCCGGTCACATCGCCAAAAAGGACGGCAAGCCGTGGGCCGGCAAGCTGGGTTCGCAAATCACCACGGAGCAGGGCAAACAAGCAGCACGCGGCATCGCCATCGAGCTGATGGGCACGTTGCACGCCGCGACCGGCGATCTCAACAAGATCAAACGAATCGTCAAGCTGCTGGCGTTGGTGAATAGCGAGCCCACGTTTACCGAGCAGCACCTGGTGGCCAACGGCGCCTCGGAACTCTTCGCCGAAGTGTTCGGAGAAAAAGGCCCGCACGCCCGCAGCGCCTTCGGCGTGGCACAAATCCCTCTCGGTTCCTGCGTCGAGATCGAGCTGATCGCGGAAGTCGTGTGATCAGCGCACCCGCAAGGCAAGACCGAACCAGACGCCGATTGGGCGTTTGATCGCGCTCGCACTACCCTGCGTTGCGTACATTCAGATGGGGCGGCGGATTTTGAGTTTGCGCAGGCGGGCTTGCAGCGTGGTGCGCTTCATGCCGAGGAGCGCGGCGGCGCCCTTCGGGCCGGCGATGCGCCACTCGGTTTGGCGGAGGGCGCGAAGGATATGTTGGCGCTCCGCTTCTTCGAGCGTGGAGATTGCGGAAGTTGGGGAGCTAGAAAAAGTTGAAGGAGCGAGGGAAGAAGAGGGATCGGCGGTTGCGGCGGCGGACTTGAGTTCGGAGACAGGGACACGCAACTCTTTGCCGGGCGAGAGAAGGACGGCGCGCTCGATAAGATTTTCGAGCTCGCGGATGTTGCCGGGCCACGCGTAGTTGGCGAGCGCATCCATGGCCTCGGCGGGAACGTATTCGACGGCTTTGTTGAGGCGGCGGCTGAATTTCTGGACGAAGTAGCGGACGAGAAGGGGAACGTCTTCACGGCGCTCGCGCAGCGCGGGAATCTGAATGGGAAAAACGTTGAGCCGATAGTACAAATCGCTGCGAAAGGCGCGCTCGGCGACGAGCTTGGAAAGATCGGCGTTGGTGGCGGCCACGACGCGAACGTCCACGCGCTGCGTGCGGTTGCTGCCGAGGCGTTCGAATTCCTGCTCCTGGAGCACGCGAAGAAGTTTGGGCTGGAGCTCGAGAGGAATGTCGGCGACTTCGTCGAGAAAAAGCGTGCCGCGGTCGGCGAGCTCGAAGCGGCCGATTTTTTGGCTGATGGCGCCGGTGAAGGCGCCGCGCTCGTGGCCGAAAAGCTCCGACTCGAGCAGGCCGGCGGGAATGGCGGCGCAATTAATTTTGACGAAGGTGCGTTCGCGGCGCGGACTGCGATTGTGGATGGCGCGGGCGATGAGTTCCTTGCCGGTGCCGGTTTCGCCCAGAATGAGCACGGTGGTTCCGGCGGGCGCGACCAATTCCAGTTGTGCGAGAGCGCGCTTGAGCGCGGGACTTTCTCCGACGATTTCCTCGAAATTAAATTCGCTGCGAATTTCTTCTTCCAAATAAAGTTTTTCTTCGGCGAGTTTGTCCTTGAGCGCGTCGATTTCCTTAAAGGCCAGGGCGTTTTCGACGGCGATGGCGATTTGCGCGCTGACTTGCTGCAGGAGCTCGACGTCTTGCGAAGGAAACGCGTCACCGCGGCGGCTGGCGAGATTGAGGCTGCCGAAGGTGCGGCCGTGGGTGATCAGCGGAACGCAACAGATGGTCTGTACACCCTCGTTGCGAAGAATGCGGATGATCTCGTTGGGGTAGCTGTCGATCTCGGCGCCGCGAGCGATGACTGGTTTGCCGCTGGCGATGGCCTGGCCGGAAGGAGAGGCGTCGCGAGGCACGGCGGTTTCTTGTTTGATGAGACCCTGGCTGTTGGGGAAATCAAGCGCGTGAATCTTGAGCAGACCGGTGACCGGATCGACGAAAGCCAGGCTGGTAAAATCGTGATGGATGACGCGCTCGAGGGTGGACACGATGCCGCGGAAGAGATCCGGGAGCTCGCGGCTGGTGACGAGAAGGTTGTTGACGTCGAGAAGAACCTGGAGGCGGTCGCGCTCGCGGGCGAGTTGCTTCTGATAGGCCTGCGAGGATTCCAAGTTGAGCGCGTTGTCCACCGCGACGGCGACCTGGCTGGCGACGCGCTGCATGAATTGCAGCTCGGCGTCGGTGATGCGCTGGGGCAACACGCGGCCAAATCCCATGGCGCCCAGCCGGCGCTGCGCGGTGGTCAGCGGAACGAGTGCCGCGGAACGCACGCCGTACTCGCGCAAGCGGCCCATGAACTCGGGATACCGGGTCTCTTTCTCGGTGTCGCTGACAACAAAGGTCTCTTGCGACTGCAACACCCAGCCGGAGGGGTGACCATCGACCGGTGTCTCGGTCCCGGTCGGCTTGTCCGTGGGAAGGTGCGTCTCCAGGATGTGCAGCCGCATTACGTTGCGCGCGGGATCGTGCAGGATCAGCGTGAGGAAATCGAAGTCGATGACGGAGTGCAAGCGGCCAGCAAGATCGTGGAACAGCGCGGGAAGATCGCGCTGCTGGGCGATGGCCTCGCTGACTTCGAGCAAAGCCTCAAGCTGGCGCCGCGAATGTTCCAGCGGCGCGGCAAGCACCGTTTCCGGCGAAATAACCGGGTCCGCCATAGAAATCAGCATAGCACGCCTCCGCCGCGGCCAAACGAAGGGCACATTGCGACGCAGGTAGAGAGATTTGGGCAAGGCTCTGGCGGTTAGCGCGCGAGCGGGCTTAGACAGGGGGCAGGTTAGACTTTTCGACGCGAGACTCCGGTACAGTGAACCAAATGTGGTGTACATTCAACTCGGGAGGGAGCTATGCGCGCCGATCACGTGGAAGTTTCCTGGGACGCGGGCAAGTCCAACTGGCTGGTTCGCATCACCACCGGGGAAGAAGTGATTCGCCGTCATTGCAAGGCGCCGAAGGATTCGGACGAGCAAGCGCTGCGATCGCTGGGGCATAAAACCGCGCAGGACGAAGGCTACGAATCGGAGCCTGCGCAAGTGAGTATTCGCCGGTAGGGCGTGCTACCGCAGTACTTAGCATACGCTTACGGATTCATTTCCTTGATAAACGCCACGGATTCCGCGTCGGCGAAATTGAGCAGGACTCCATCTGCGTCCACCTGCACGTACGTGCCGTCTTCTGATTTCTTATAGGCTGCATTCACGAGCAGGAAGTCCTTATTCCGCTCGGAATCGGAGACGATGCCGTAGCTCTTGAGCTCCCCGGTATAGAATCCTGCGCCGTTCTTCAGCTTGACCTCAACAAAAGTGCGCTCGTTGCGGGTTTGCTCCCGCAGGGCTTCGTACCACACGGGGGCCTCTTCCAGAAAAGTAAGGAGGCCCAGGCGGACCAATAGAGCGCTGAGCCAACGATTGCCGGCGAGCCAAGTTCCGATTCGCCGGTCGCGCTCCCAAAGACCCCGGACCACTCCGAGAATGGACCCGAACAAAAGACTGGTGATGTAGTAGGAGACAATCAGATAGCGATGCTGCCAAGCCCAGTTGGCTAGCTGTTTTTGGGCCATCGCCACGCCGAGTGTTGCCGGAGCGGTGCTGCGAACGGCGGCCAGAACAGCTCTGAAACAGCCGAGCAGGAAGAGGTGAATCAGAATGCTGTTGAGGACATAATTGCCCGTTTCTTCCAAAACGCTCTTGGTTCGAAGGGAACGCGGGATTAAGAGAGAGCGCGCTTGTTGGCGATGAAACCCGGAACAATCCCGAGAAGGAAGATTAGTAATCCAGTGACGTCAAACGTCATGGACCGCTATAGTACTCTCAATCAGCCAGGCTGTTTTGCGGAATCTTTAGCGTTGGAGCCTGACGGACTTCCGTTCGTGCCACCCTGGGAAGGTTTTCGGCCCACAATGAATGGATTTGGAGCAGGGTTCTGGCGGCTGGAAGTAGGTAAGGTGTTTATGCTTCTCTTTAGATCGTCATTGGATGAGCGATTGTCGACGCGCTGTTCGAGAAGCCGTTTCGTGCTCATTTTCCTACCGCCTTTATACTTAGTACCACCTCAATAGTATCACGACAAAGGCAGGCGGCCGCCGCGGATTTTAACGGGCGGGGTTTAGGACGAACCACTCTTGCAAGGCGGATACGCTGCGGAAGGTCTTGGAGTTGAGCTTTGCGGGGACGGTTTCCCAGAACATGGTGGCGCTGTTGGTGAGGCTGTCGATGCACAAACGCTTGTGAACGTCGGTGTCCTTGTCGGGTGTTGTTTTTCTGAACCACACGGTGCTGCCCTCTTCGGATTCGCCAACTTCGAGGAAGCCATTGTCGCGAGCGGCGGATTGAAACTCCTGGAGTTTTAGCATGGTAATTTCAGTTTACGCTCATTCGGGCGGCGGCGGTGATTATGGTTTGCGGGGGTTTCTAGGAAGGCACGAAAATTACGCGGAAAGTGATGAACAGTTTGCAGAAAAAGTTCAAAGCGCCCGCGACGGTTCGCGGCCGCTACAGTTGTACGCACGTTTGGTATTGCGAACACGGGCGGTGGAAAGCGCGCCCTTCTGAAATCCATTTCTGAGGTGCGCGCTAGAAATTTTGCGCGGGCTTGCGCGGGTACATGCCCTTCGCGGCTTTGGAAGGGTGGGAGTCACGGTAGAGGTCCAGGTCGGTTTCGCTGATGCGGTAATGCGTTTTCATGGGGTTGTTTACGGGGTCGGCCATCTCGCTATGGAGCTTCCGCGAGCAGATGTCCGGAGCGTTCTGAAAGCTTAGGCGGCGAGAGGAGAAGGCCTCGTTCAGAATGGAAAAGATGATCTCGTGCGGCTCGGTGGCTACGTCGCGGACGACGAAAGTGTATTCCCGGGCGATGGTCTTCGATTTGAAACCCACATACTGTACGGTAACGCTCATTTCAATCCTCCGAATGAATTTTGCAGCGGTGAACGATCTTGCACGCGAAAGTGGAGCGGATCCCTAAGGTTTTGCAATTCACGGTAGTAATAAAGCGGAGTGGGGCGACGGCCTTTGAAGCGCACTCCTCGAAGAAACCGGATTTCTTCCGGAGTGAGATCGCCACTGAGGGAACGATCGAGGAGGAACTCTTTCAGGCCGGGTTCTTCTTCGGGTTCGTCAGCGGCGCGCTCTACAAATTCAATTTTCCTTGGCCCGCCCGGCACTAACCCGCCGTTGAGGATGATTTCCATGCCGAAGGTCGCGAGATCGATATCCCAGCAGTCAATCAGAGGATCGAGAAAAGAAACGAAATTGTCCGCGGAAAGGTTGAAGACGTCGGTGTCCAAGAACTCGAGAATGGATACGCGAACCTGTTCATAGCTTCGCCCGGTGAGCCGGGCGACTTGATGAAGCCAGTTTTCACTACCGAGCTCTTCTTGGGCCACCCGCTTGGCGACATCCAGAAGCTTTTGGGTAATCAGGCGTTCGAGCTCGCCGAAGGGCTGCTTTTCGAAAATCGCGAGTACCTGCTTCTTGGTCTCCAGCCGGCACTTGCGCAGAACGAGTTCTCGAATGTCCTTGAGCAGGGGCTCTGGTGTCTCCGCCAGCTTTTTTCTCAGTTGGTGCTGTTGCTCAAGTCCAGCGAGCCGGGAAAGCTGGCCGTGGGGAAGCTTCAAAAAGGTGCCCATCTTCTCGTAGATATCGGTGCGCTCGGGAGCGGGCGGGGTCTTTTTTCGCGTAAGTAGTTGAGAAATATAGGATTCCGTGACTTTCGCGGCGGCCGCCAGGTCGCGCTGCTCCAGATCGAGTTCCTCCAGGCGCTGCTTGATTACCAGACAAACGTCCACAGGCCCTCCGGGAGTTTCACTATACTAGTAAATCTCATAATATTCAAGTCAAATAAACTTGACTGTAGCGGTTAAGTGGAACACACTGCGGACTTGTGTCCACGGTGCCCGCGACTCCGCTCTACGACGGCGGCACGGTAAAAGAGGAATGCATGTATCTACTATCTTGGGTTTTCGTTGGATTGCTTGCAGGGTGGTCGGTTGGAAGAATTCTCAAGGGCAACGGGTACGGTCCGGTGATGGACGTTGCGATGGGGATTGGCGGAGCCGTGGCGGGCGGGCTCCTCATGCGATCCGCAGGCTTGGGCGGATACG
The DNA here is from genome assembly GCA_041478205.1 of Candidatus Acidiferrum sp. Lineage (GTDB taxonomy): Bacteria > Acidobacteriota > Terriglobia > Acidiferrales > UBA7541 > Acidiferrum. The sequence goes on along the minus strand of JBGOVR010000097.1, from coordinate 10,164 downwards.
GGGGGATCATCGCTACGACTCTCGTGGCCATGATTGGCGCAGCGCTCTTGACGCTGCTCGCAGGTTTGGTGAACGGCAGAAGAATGTACGCCCGGCAACTCTAAGAATCGGGGCGTTTGCACACGCAAAGTGCTAGGTCCCACCTGATCGCATCCGCGGGAACTATCCACAGGCCACAGACAGCTCAGGAGCGCAGCCCGGCTTCCAGAAAGCCCGTTAGCACGCCATCGTTTGCCTGGGAGACGAAGGCGACGAGCGGCATCGTGGTGGGGAACGTGCCGGCGAGCTCTTGGGCGTGCTCTTCAGCCGAGGATTCGGGACACAACGCGGCGCGTAAGCGCGAGAGCTGCTCGCGGTCGGAAGACTGGGCGAGTCTGACGCGGTTGCCACTCACTCGGCTATTTTGGTGGCGTGCCAGGCCACCACTTGCCACTGCTTGCCGCGGCGCAGCCAGGCTTCCGTGAACCGCAGGTGCAGGTTCTGCGTTTGGCCCTTAACGATCACCTGAACTTTGGTGGAGCCGGTGAGGATGGCCACGTCGCCGTACGAGCGCACGGCGATGCCGGGGTCGTGCTCCATGGATATATACTTGCGCTCGCCGCTGCGCAGCTTGTCTAGAAACTCCGTCCTGCTTTCCAGCGCGCCGCTGGAGTGCACGTAGGTGAGGTCGGCGGCGAAAAACTTCTCCAGCCCCGGCAAGTCTCCCTTGACGAGCGTGTCCACCCGCACTTTCTCGAGCGGCAAGAGTTCCTTCGCCACGGGCGGAGCCATCGCTTCCTGCGCGTTCACCGAAACGGCAAAAACGAAAATAAGTGCGAGCATCAAATGTTTCATGGGGCGCTCCTTTGCGGCGGATTCCGGCGGGAGCGTAACACAGAGGCCTAAAGATAGGCGAGCGGGGAAGCACGTCAAGAGTTGAGGGCTGGGGCCAACGCGGGTTCGGGCGGGGCGGGCTTGGCTTTGCCCACGGCGGATTCGATGGCGGCGAATAGATCGACGGTGCGGATGGGTTTGGAGACGTAGCCGTCCATGCCGGCGGCGATGCAGCGCTCCTGGTCGCCCTTGAGGGCGTGGGCGGTCATGGCGATGATGGGCTGGCGGCGGCCACCGGGCTGCTCTTTTGCGCGGATGGCGGCGGTGGCCTGGAAGCCGTCCATTTCTGGCATCTGCACATCCATCAGGACGAGGTCGAAGGATTGCTTTTCAAGGGCGGCGACGGCCGCGCGGCCGTCGCCGACGACGGTGACGGCATAGCCTTTTTTTTCGAGGAGGCGAACGGCGAGCGTTTGGTTGACGGCGTTGTCTTCCGCCAAGAGTATTTGCAGGCGGCTGCGTTCTTCGCGCAAGATGTGGCGCGTTATCAGCGTGGGCGATTCGGCGTCCGGGGATTTGCTAAGGACGCGGCAGAGCGTCTCTAGCAACTCGTTTTGCCGCGCGGGCTTCACCAGGTAGGCCGCAATGCCCAATTCACGGCAGCGGGCCGCGTCACCCTTGCGGCCGATGGATGTGAGCATGACGATGATCGTGCCGGCAAGTTCGGGGCGCGCTTGAATCTGTTTAAGGAGAGTGAAGCCGTCGATTCCCGGCATTTGGCCGTCCACGATAGCGATAGAAAAAGGACAGGCTTCACGTGCGGCGGTTTCCATCGCTGGAATGGCGGCTTCCGCGCCGTCAACAGACGAGGTTTTCATTCCCCAGCGCGAGAGCATGCCCTGGAGAACGGTGCGGTTGGTGAAATTGTCGTCGACGATCAAGACGGGGAGGCCGCGCAATTGGGAGGCCTCGACTCGAGCGGGAGGCGCAACTTTGTCCTGGACTCCCATCCAAGCGGTGAAGTGGAACGTGCTGCCCTTGCCGGGTTCGCTCTCGACCCAGATGAGCCCGCCCATCAATTCCACAAGCTTGGTGGAGATGGTGAGTCCGAGGCCGGTGCCGCCGAACTTGCGCGTGGTGGATCCATCGGCTTGCGAGAAGGCCTCAAAAATCTTCGCTTGGCGGTCCTCGGGAATACCGACGCCGGTGTCGGCAACGGAAATCTGCAGGCAAACTTTTGGTTCGTTTTTCGAATGCAAGGCCACGGTCACCACGATTTCGCCATGCTGGGTGAATTTGATGGCGTTGCCAACCAGGTTGACGAGGATTTGGCGGAGGCGGCCGGGATCGCCGATCAAGGACTCTGGAACGTCGGGCCGCACGTCGTAAATAAGCTCGAGCCCTTTTTGCTGGGAGCGAAAACTGAGCGAGTGCATGGCTTCGCCGAGGCTCTCGCGCAACTCAAATGGAATGGATTCGACCTCGAACTTGCCGGCTTCAATCTTTGAAAAGTCGAGAATGTCGTTCAGGACGGTGAGCAAGGATTCCGCCGAGAGGCGGACGAGGCCGAGATTGTCGCGTTGCTCCTTGGTGAGTTCGGTGTCGAGCGTGAGTTCCGTCATGCCCAGGATGCCGTTCATGGGCGTGCGAATTTCGTGGCTCATGTTGGCGAGGAATTCGCTCTTGGCGCGATTGGCTTCCTCAGCGGTATCCTTGGCGTCGCGCAACTCCTGGTCGAAGAGCTTGCGCTCGGTGACATCCAGGAAAGTTACCACCGCACCGATCTTGGCTTCGCCTCTGCGGATTGGGTGCGACCAGTACTCCACCGGGAAACTGCTGCCGTCTTGGTGCCAGAAAACCTCGTCGTCTACGTGAGTGCCAATGCCGCTTTCAAAGCCTTGGTAGATGCGGCACTCCGCGACCGGGTACGGCGCTCCATCGGACCGGCTGTGGTGCGCTAGGTCGTGCATATTCTTTCCAAGAAGCTCATTTTCGTGCGTGTATCCCAGGAGGCGGACGCACGCGGGATTTGCGAACGTGCAGTTGCCCAGCACGTCGAGACCATAAATGGCCTCGGCTGTGGAGTCGAGCAGCAGCCGGACCATCTCGTGGCTTTGTCGCGCTTGCTCTTCGGAACGTTTGCGCTCTTCGAGAAGTTGCTCGAGCTTGCTGGCGCGTTGATTCGCGGTATGCTCGAGGACCTTGAGCAACTGCTCCACGGCAGAGACCTTGAGCCTGAGCCGTGTGACTTCCTTATCCTGGTCGTCCCTGTCGTCCGCCATCGTTTTCGTCCGTGGTAGCAGCGGTCGCAATAGAAACAAGAACCTCCGGACGCGCGATCGGAAAGGCAGATCGAACGGGCGAAGGTGCGATTCGTTTCAGTGCAGACGCGTCTAAATGGCTGAAAGGGCACGCCAATGCAAAATAGGAGACGCCGGAAGGGTACCCTCATCTTACGCCTGGCGAGGGGTGCGTCAAGACGTTGCAAAGCGCTGGTGGCGATAGACGCAACAGACGGCAGCGGGTACCGTCACGACGCGCGAATCAGGCTGGCTTCTTTTCGCTGGAACGTTGCGGCTCGTCCTGACCCGCAATCCACGCCGGAGAATCGCTGGCGGGGAAAGAGTCCTGGGAGGCCTCCTCGACGCGGTCGATCATCAGCGGAGGCGACTGCACCGGTTCAGGCTCGAGGGCCGGCGTCTTTTTTTGTGCGGGCTTGGTCATAACTAAAATCAGTCTAAGACTTCAGCTGGGTCGTTTCTTGGGAACCTTGGCGCCTCTTTTCCGGGCTTCCGAAAGGCCGATGGCGATGGCTTGCTCGCGGCTCTTCACGACGCCGCCCTTGCCACCCTTCCCAGAGCGAAGTTTACCGCGCTTTTCCAGATGCAATGCGCGCTCAACACGTTTGCTGGCGCTCTTACCGTATTTGCGACCGCCTTTTGTGCGTGTCATTTTCATTCTTCCATTCCGTTAGACGGAGCACGAAGGCAAGATGTTACGGGCAAGGATTCAGCCGATTTCGTGAGCTTAGCGCATGCCGGTGCGATCGGCGAGACCTAGCATGCGGCGGTTGGCCGCCTCGTCCGCGCCCGAAGCGGCAAAATCGTCGAAGGCGCGCTCCGCGGTTTCGATGAGGTGGCGCGCGATGAAGGGCGCACCCTCTTTCGCTCCTTGCTCGCTGCTCTTCACGCAACACTCCCACTCCAGGACCGCCCAGCCGTCGAAGCCGTATTGAGAGAGTTTTGAGAAGACACTGCGAAAATCGACCTGGCCGTCGCCCAGCGAACGAAAGCGTCCGGCGCGGTCGGCCCAGGGCTGGTATCCGCCGTAGACTCCTTGGCGGCCCGTGGGTCGAAACTCCGCATCTTTCACGTGGAACATCTTGATCCTGGGGTGGTAAATGTCGATGAAATCGAGATAGTTGAGCTGCTGGAGCACGAAGTGGCTCGGATCGAAGAGCAGATTGCATCGTTTATGTTGCCGAACGCGGCCGAGGAACATCTCGAAGGTCACGCCGTCATGCAAATCTTCGCCGGGATGCAACTCGAAGCAGAGATCGACGCCAGCGGCGTCAAAGGCGTCGAGGATGGGCTTCCATCGCTTGGCGAGCTCGTCAAAAGCCGTTTCGATCAGGCCGGCGGGACGCTGAGGCCAGGGATAAAGATACGGCCAAGCCAAGGCACCGGAAAAGGTGACGTGAGCTTTGAGGCCGAGATTCGCGGACGCTTTAGCCGCAAGCAGGAGCTGCTCGACGGCCCAGGCCTGACGCGCCGCGGGATTGCCTCGAACGGACTCGGGAGCGAAGCCGTCAAACGCCAGATCGTAGGCGGGGTGCACCGCGACCAACTGGCCTTGCAGGTGGGTTGAGAGTTCCGTCAGCGCGACACCGTTCGCTGCCAGAGTGCCGTGAATTTCATCGCAATAGGTGCGGCTCTCGGCGGCGCGCTTGAGATCGAAGAGGCGGGAGTCCCAGGTAGGAATCTGCACGCCCTTGTAACCCAAGGTCGCGGCCCAACGGGAGATTTCGTTCAGTCCATTGAACGGAGCCTTATCGCCAGCGAATTGGGCAAGAAAAATAGCCGGCCCTTTGATCGTCTTCATCGAGCAAAACCCCCGGTAATAGAATTATCACTCCTCGGAGGCGCGTGCTTAAGAATGTTCGGTTCTTGTGAAATGGTAGGCCCGTGGGGACTCGAACCCCAGACCTCCACCGTGTCAATTCCGAGGTCACAGAACTAAAATCCTTTGCCTGTCTTGCTTTTCCGTTTCTTCACCGCCTCAAATCGTCCCAGAACGGCCTAGTTTTGGTGACGAATTGGTGACGAGTTTCTGCCACCCGAGAAATCACAGCTCTACCTTGCCTGGCATCTTGTTCTCTTGTTCCGCCAGCAAGCGGAAATGCGCGCTGAACCCACACAAGAAGTGCGTTAGACTGAATTGACAAACCCAACCCGCAAATAACAACCACTAATGGAGATCACTTTGAACACGTACAACGTCACATTGAAATACGAAGACCGTAAGGTTGGCTCCGAGGGCCGGACGATAAAAGTCGATGCTAGCAGCATCGCTGGAGCGATTGGCAAGGCCACACGAGAGTTCGTGAAGAGTTTGGATCGCAAGCAGCGATTCGATGCGAACAAGGGTTTGCGCATCGAGACAGTTCGTGTCATTACCGATGAAGTCACAGCATCCGCCGCCACAGCCGGAAGCGAGTAAGGGGTCAATTAAATTCGACACTTCCAATTTGATGATGGAGGCCGATCCGCAGCGGGTTACAAAGGCGAGACCGGCGACTGCGTTGTCCGATCAATCGCCATCGCGACCGGTCTCCGGTGCCAGTAAGTCTATGACCGTGTGAACGGTGCAGCGACCTTAGAGCGCACGGGCACCAGGAAGCGCGGCAAGAGCAATGCGAGAACGGGCATCCACGAACTTCCATCAAAGGTCATGAAGTCTCTAGATTGGGTATGGATTCCGACCATGCAGATCGGTTCCGGCTGCACTGTGCATCTCCGTGCTGACGAGCTACCGTCCGGGCGATTGGTTGTCAGCGTTTCGAGGCATCTCACCGCCGTGATTGATTGCGTGATCACGATACTCGCGCTCCAAGTCGGCGTAAAAGGAGATGTGTCTACGGATATTGGCAACCTGGAGAGGCTAAGGATTCGCGTCACGACAGAAAATCAAACGTGAGGAAATTCGGAGCGGGCGATGGGAATCGAATTGCATCCCCAAACTAAAAGTCTTGTGCTTTGCATAAAGGTTTGGCATTGTCACAATCAAAACGCAACCAGGGAGGTGTTTGTCATGGCATCAATTAGAAAGAGTTATACAGTGATTCTTTTGTTGGCAGGCTTGCTGGGGCTTATAGGCTGTTCAAGCGATAGCCAGAAGCCGGGGCAGGTAACTCAGCCTCCGCCGGCCAGCCAGCCGACGGCAGCGGCGCAACCCGCGCCGGCGTTTCAGCCGGCGCCAGCGCAAGCGGCTCCCGAGGCAGCGCCAAGCCCGGCAGCCCCAGCCGGAGTCATCCAAACCCAGGAAACCAACACCCAGGGCATAGTTGCCGATCTGACCGAGTGCAAACGCAAAGACGGAGTGCTAACCATCAAGGTCCGCTTTCGGAACACCACTGGCGGCAACGCGGGGTTCGACCTTATTCAAGCAAGCGATTACGATAAGTTTTATGTCACGGCGGAGAACAAGAAGTATTTCATCCTGAACGACTCGGAGAAGCAACCTCTCACCGTTACCACACTGCCGGGAATGGGTGGCGGTCTTCATGTGGGCTTGGAATCCGGCCACAGCTACCAATGGTGGGCAAAATATCCGGCACCTCCCGCGACGGTGAAGAGTATCCACCTGTTCACGCCCGTGGCTCCACCCTTCGACGATATTCCCATCACCGACCAATAGAGTGCGGACGGATTGGGCCGGAACGTGCACCTCGGAGAAGGCGAGGATCCAGGCGATGGCTAAACGATTGCTGGTGTCAATCGGGATGGTTCTCGTGCTGGGGCGTACTCTCCCGGCGCAGAGCAAATACTCAGATCCGGATTCGCCGGCCGTACAAGCGGCAGCGCGCGCGGCGCTCGCTAACGCCAAGATTGTGGACATCGTCGGTGTCAGCAGCGACATCGTCGGTGTGAGCAGCGGCGTCACCGGCGCCAGCAGCGGCATCAAGGGCGTCATGGAGGACCTTGGGGCCAAAGTGACGGAGCAGGAAATCACCATCGAACTGGCGGCCGACTTTCTCTTTGACTTTGACAAATACGTTCTTAAAACCGAGGCCATCCCTAGTCTCCGAAAGGTTGGCGAGGTCGTCAAAGCCTATCCCAAAGCCCCGGTGCTGATTGAAGGACATACGGACGGCAAGGGCACACATCCCTACAACATGAAGCTGTCGGAAAATCGCGCCCTCTCGGTGAAGAACTGGCTGGTGCAAAATGCCGGGGTAGATCCCTCGCGGATCACTACTCAAGGCTGGGGAGAAACCAAGCCCGTCGCACCCAATACCAATCCAAACGGCAGCGACAATCCCCAGGGCAGGCAAAAGAACCGGCGAGTCGGGATCACGCTGCGCACGAAAACCTGATTGCATTGACGAAAGCCGACCAGCACAGAGATCTTGCGGATTGTGCGGCCGTGTGGCCGGGAAAATCATGTTCTGCCTTCGCGGCCAGAGAGGCGAAATATGAGCAAGGTGCTCCGCCATTGTGGCGTGCAAGGCGTTGTCTTCGCTTGCCTGCTTCTCTCCCCCGTTGCGCTGCCGCAGGCCACTCCGCCCGTCGCGGAAGAAATCCTGGATTACCACAGCGATATCCACGTCCAGGAAGATGCTTCCCTGTTGGTACGAGAAACCATCCGTGTCCGCAGCTCAGGCCACCTCATCAAGCATGGGATTTACCGCGACTTTCCCACGCGCTACCAGGACCGGCTGGGCAACCGGTATGTGGTCAACTTCCAGGTTCTTGAAGTCCGGCGGAATGGGCAGCCGGACAATTTCCATCTAAAGGGTCTGAGCAACGGCGAGCGAGTTTACCTGGGAAACGAGAATGTGCTCCTGCCACCCGGGGAATACACTTTCGCCCTGGTGTACACCTGTAATCGCGAACTCGGATTTTTTGCTGACCATGATGAGCTCTACTGGAACGTGACCGGGAATGGCTGGGCATTCCCAATCGTGCAAGCATCGGCCACGGTGACGCTGCCGAAGAATATTTCCACGGCGGGGTTGCGTCCAGAGGGCTATACCGGGGTCCAGGGATCTCGGACCAAAAATTTTACCTCCTCCGTGGAAACCGGCGTGGGTGTGGCGTTTGCGACCACGCAACGGCTGCGTCCGGGAGAAGGGTTGACCGTGGTCGTTTCCTGGCCCAAGGGTTACATCCAAGAGCCTAGCAGTGGCACCCGGCTGCGCTATTTTATCGGCGACAACCGCTCTGCCTTGGTGGGTGTTGCCGGACTGGCGCTCTTGCTTTTCTATTATCTGGTGGTCTGGTTCCTCGTAGGCCGAGATCCGGCCAAGTCTACGATCATGGCCCTCTACGAACCCCCGAACGGAGTTTCTCCCGCGGCCCTGCGCTATCTGGTGCGCATGGGCTTTGATGACAAGACGTTTGCTGCCGCGGTCATCAACATGGCGGTGAAAGATTTTCTCACCATCAAGGAAAAAGATGGCGTCTACACACTGAAACGGAGCAAGGCCGACAAGCAGGTGCTGGCGGCGGAAGAAAACGCCATCGCCGCCAAACTTTTCCGGAAGCACCGCGAAGACGATGATGACGACGGCGAGAAGGCGGACGATGGTGCTGGCGCGGTCAGCGAAATCAAGCTGCAAACCAAGAACCATGAAGCCATCAGTGACGCCTTGGCGGCTCTGAAGAAGGCGCTGGCCACGGCGGAGGACAAGATCTATTTTGTTACCAACCAGCGTTACATGATTCCCGGTTTTATCCTGTCGGGGTTGTTGCTGGCTGCCATGGTCATGGCAGAGAGTCTCGACCGCCGGATCATCCTGGGTTTCTTTTCCGTGTGGCTCAGCGGCTGGAGCGTTGCGGTCTTCTTCCTGGTGCGCCAGAGTGTGCAACTGTGGAGAGGGGCGCGGGTGGGCGGGAACCAGAAAGCAAAGCTGGTGAAGGCGGCGCTCTCGTCTACCTTGTTTACTTCAGTATTTGTGGTGTTCGAAATCGGTGCTTTGATAGCCTTGGCCTTATCGGTTTCTTTGACCCCGTTGCTCATTCTGGTTGCCACCGTCGGCATCAACCTGCTGTTTCACTGGTTGCTCAAGGCCCCGACCAGCGCTGGACGCCAGCTTCTCGACAAGATTGCAGGGTTCCGGATGTTTCTGAGCGAGGTGGATGCGGATCGTTTGAACCGGCTCAATCCTCCGGAAAAAACGCCGGAATTGTTTGAAAAGTATCTGCCGTATGCGGTGGCCCTGGATGCCGAGCAGGCCTGGGCACAGCAGTTTTCCACCGTCCTCAACCAGGCTGGGCAGGGTGCGCAGGGTTACAGGCCGGGCTGGTACATGGGGGGGAGTCAGTTGGCAGTTGGCGCTCTTGCTGCTTCTCTCGGCGGTACCTTTTCCGGTGCCATTGCCGCGTCTTCTTCGGCGCCGGGCTCGAGTTCCGGCGGTGGTGGTGGAGGGTTTTCCGGAGGTGGGGGCGGAGGAGGCGGGGGCGGAGGATGGTGAAAGCCGATATCGCCAAGCTGGGTTTTGGCGGGTGGCCAACACAATTCGTTTTTGAACTTTTGTCTTGACCGTTTATCACGATGGGAGGATACCACTTATTTAGTTTGTCGGGACGTACTGGAACGAGGGTGCCCGACCCTTTCTTCCGAGAAAGGGTCGGCGATTCTTCTCTTGATGCGGAACTGGCCGTGGAGCAGCTTTTCGTTTTACGCGAGTGCTGAGGCGGGACTAATTCCCATAGATGCCGTGGATTGAAACTCGTTTCGATCCGCGAGAAGGCGGAGGGAAAAAGAAAGAGGAAGAGCCGACCCTTTCAAAAACCGAAAGGGATCGGGCACCCTCGCGACCGTACGCCTGGGTCGGATTCCATTGTGGTGTCCATCGGCGCGCGGAATCGGAGGGAGAAAGCAAGGATTGGCCACTCGCCCGGTGAAAACCCTTTCGCAATTGGTGACCAGTGGTGACGAGTCACACCAATCCCGCGATGGGGTACCGGCAGTCGCTCAATAGATTCAATGAGATGAATGGTAGGCCCGTGGGGACTCGAACCCCAGACCTCTACCGTGTCAAGGTAGCGCTCTAACCAACTGAGCTACGAGCCTAAATCGTGGTTAGTTTAACATGACCGGGGATGGGGTGTCTGGGAATCGAGGTGA
>JBGOVR010000156.1:0-10079 GCA_041478205.1 Candidatus Acidiferrum sp. | reverse complement strand
CTGGCGAAGAACATCACCGAGATCGCCAGCGAGCTCGGTGTGGACAAGAAGGCGATGATCCCCTGCTCGGTGGTCACCAGGAAAGGCATTGACGAAGTGAGACGCGAGATCGCCTCGCGGCTCTGACGAGGTTAAAAATGAGCGAACAAGAATTCGAAAACGAAACGACAGCCGCGGTGGAGACTCCGCCCGAGGAAAAGGCTGAGAAACCGGCGCGAAAGGCTCGCAAGCCGAAGGCGGAGAAGACTGCCGCGGCCGAAGAGGCGAGTGGAGGACAGCCGCCCGCGGCTGTCGTCGAGCCGGACAGCGGAGGGCCACTGTCCTTAACGAACGGAAACGGCGAACAGGCTGCAGCCGCCGCTGTCGAAGCTCCGGTCGAGGCTCCGCGTCCGCAGAATCGCCGCGCTGAAGGGCAGCCGACGCAGGCTGCCGAGACGCTCGATATCCGAGTCCTGAAGGAGATGAAGCTTCCCGATCTCTCCAAGCTGGCCAAAGACCTCGGCATCGAGAACGCCACTGGCATGCGCAAGCAGGATCTGATCTTCTCGATCCTGCAGGCGCAGACCGAAAAGTCGGGTCTCATCTTCTCCGAGGGAGTCCTGGAGTGCCTTCCGGACGGCTTCGGATTCCTCCGCGCGCCGGAATACAACTACCTGCCCGGCCCGGACGACATCTACGTCTCGCCGTCGCAAATCCGCAAGTTCGATCTGCGCACCGGTGACACCGTCTCCGGCCAGGTGCGTCCCCCCAAGGACGGCGAGCGCTATTTCGCCCTAATCAAAGTCGAAGCCGTCAATTTCGAAGATCCCGAAGTCGCGCGCAGCAAAATCTTTTTCGACAATTTGACCCCGCTCTACCCGCAGGGCCGCCTGAAGATGGAAACCACCAAGGACAACATGACCGGACGGGTACTCGATCTTCTCTGCCCCGTCGGCAAAGGCCAGCGCGGCCTGATCGTCGCGCCGCCGCGCACCGGCAAGACCATGATGCTGCAGTCCATCGCTAACTCCATTACCGTGAATCATCCCGAAGTCGCTCTGATCGTGCTGCTCATCGACGAGCGCCCCGAAGAAGTCACGGACATGCAGCGCACCGTCAAAGGCGAAGTCATCAGCTCGACTTTCGACGAGGCCCCCCAGCGCCACATTCAAGTCGCCGAAATGGTTCTCGAAAAGGCCAAGCGCCTCGTGGAGCACAAACGCGAGGTCGTCGTCCTCCTCGACAGCGTCACGCGTCTCGCCCGCGCCTACAACGCCGTCACCCCGCCTTCCGGCAAAGTCCTCTCCGGTGGTATCGACGCCAACGCTCTGCAGCGCCCGCGCCGTTTTTTCGCCGCCGCGCGCCATGTCGAAGAAGGCGGCTCGCTCACCATCATCGCCACCGCTTTGATCGACACCGGCAGCCGCATGGACGACGTCATCTTCGAAGAGTTCAAGGGCACCGGCAACATGGAAATCAACCTGGACCGCCGTCTCTCCGACAAGCGCGTCTTCCCGGCCATCGACATTCAGCGCTCCGGCACTCGTAAGGACGAACTGCTGCTTCCGCCGGACGAGTTGAGCCGCATCTGGGTCCTGCGCAAGGTTTTGAGCCCGCTCTCCACCGTTGAGGCCATGGAGCTTCTGCTCAGCCGCCTCACCAAAACGAAGTCGAACGCCGAATTCCTCGGGTCGATGTCCGCACCGACCTGAACGAAGTAGCAACCCGGCACCCCCCCTTCCCGCACGTTCTCCTCTCGAACCGCGTAACCCTACCGCCCTGGCAGCCTCGTGCTGCCGAGAAGGAGTCTTCGTGTACGAAAAGTTCATCGCCCGTCAGCCCATCTTTGACGAAAAGCTCAAGCTCTTCGCCTACGAGCTGCTCTTCCGCGCCAACGACAAAAACGTCTTCCAGCCCCGCAAAGAAGCCTCCAGCACCGTCATCGTGGACTCCCTGATGCTCTTCGATCTCCAGAGCCTCACCGGGCATGCCAAGGCCTTCATCAATTTGGACCTCGCCGCACTGCAGCGCGGCGCCGCACGCCTCCTGCCGCCGGATCGCGTCATCATCGAGATTCTCGAAACCGTCGTTCCCACTCCCGAGGTCGTCCAGATCTGCAAGGAGCTCTGCGATTCCGGCTACGTCCTGGCACTCGACGATTTCATCGGCCACGCCAAATGGGAACCTCTTCTTCCGCTCGCCAAATTCCTAAAAGTCGATTTTCGCGCGGCAGACGCGGACACCCGCGCCGCCATCGGCAAGCGTTTTCGTGGCCGTGGCATGGAACTCCTCGCCGAAAAGGTCGAGACCCAAGCGGAACTCCAGGAAGCCCGCTCCATGGGCTATTCCTTCTTTCAGGGCTATTTCTTCTGCAAACCCTCGATGATCTCCGCTCGCGACATCCCCGGAAACAAGCTGAACTACCTGCGCCTCCTCGAAGCGGTTTCCTCCGCGGAGTTCTCTCACGATGGCGTCGAAAACCTCCTCAAGCAGGACCCTTCCCTCGTCTACAAGCTTCTTCGCTACCTCAACTCCCCGTTGCTCGGACTCCGCACCGAGGTTCACAGCGTTCGCCAGGCCATGGACTTGCTCGGCGAGATCGAATTTCGCCGCTGGGTCTCTATCCTGGCCATCGTTGCCATGGCTGCCGATAAACCCCCGGAATTGATTCGCACCGCGCTCACCCGCGCCTTTTTCTGCGAAGAAATCTCCCGCGACATCGGCATGACTACCGAAAGCTCCAATCTCTTCTTGATGGGCCTTCTCTCGGTCACTGATGCGATTCTCGACCGCCCCATCGCCGAAATCCTCACCACCCTGCCCGTCTCACCCGAAGTGCGCACCGCCTTATGCGGCGGCACCAACCGTTTCCGCGATGTCTACGACGCCCTCCTCGCCTACGAGCGCGCCGACTGGGACGCCCTCTCCTCCGCCGCCACCCGCATCGGCCCCGTCGAAGCCGCCATCCCCGACTGCTACAAATCCGCCGCCACCCACGCCAGCGCCATCGCCTGCTGATCCCCAGTGGCACAGGCCTTCAGCCTGTGTCCCCTTGAACCTCGCCACGCAACCCTGTAGCGCAGGGTGGAGTCCCCGTAGCCCTGCGGCCTTTCTCCGCGCCTTTGTAGCGGCGAGTTCACCTCGCTATCTTGCCTTTGTAGCGGCGAGTTTATCTCGCCATCTTGCCGTTGATCTCGCAGAGCCACATTCGCGACTGCTGGCCCCAAACGTAGCCGCGCGCCTGCGGACGCCTTCCGCCTGACCCGCCCTGCTTCCCACCTTCCCTCTCTTCGCGCAGGAGCCGTTCGAAATTCTCGCGCTCGTCCTTCCCTGCGGACCAAGCAGCCTCGCAATATCACGAGGCCCGATCGTGTTCTCGACGAGCTTCTCTAAACGGCCCCCTGCCCGAAGCAGCTGGGGAATCCATCATCCAGGCACATTTTCAGTGGCATAGACTTCAGTCTGTGCCAGCCGTTCCATCCTGTTGCAGATCGTTGTGATCGAAACGACTTACGTAGCCCACGGTCTTTAGACCGTGGAGCGCTCCTCGTCGTCAACGAAAACATCTATTCGACGACGAATTGCCCTGGATCCAAACGACTTAAGTGGTTTGCACTACGGTCGCGCGAACAAGCAATCCACGAGACCCTGTCGCCTTGTCATTCGTCCATCTCGGCTAAGTTGTTTATGTCTCATAGTCTGCTCTTCGCGCTCAGTGAGGACCTGCCCAAAACGTAGCAGGCGTAAAACTGAGGTAACTCCAAGGTAACCGAAGCTTGATAAATTGTCAAGCACAAAGCCTGAAACACTACGATTTTGCCCTAAATTTAGCGTAACCTGTTAATTCTACAGTACCTAGCCCTGCCAGCCGGAGAAAGACGCGCGGAAGGCGGATCATCGCACGACTCTATCAGGTTGCGGAGAAACTCCGAAGGCTTTGTGGGTCGTGGCTTTTAGCCACGACATAAACGGCCGTTCTTCCATGGGCTTTTAGCCCCTGAGGAACAGATTTGGGTTGCGTCAGGGCACGGTGTTCAGCCGTGCCGTAAGTGCTTGCGTTGCAATCCGGCTTCAGCCGCTGAGGGCGTGTCTTCGCGCTTGACACACAAACTGTCAAGCCCCTGGAGTCTCCGAGTCTCATTCTTTCCAGACCCATGCCGTCATCATGTCGGTATGGGTCAGGTGCCGCTGCAGACGATTCTCTCACCAACCTAACAGGCGCGGCGCAGTTCCGGTTCCTCATATTGGCTGGGGCGAGTTTCTAGCGCTGGCAGGTGTCTACGGTGCCCAATCTTCTATTCTTCATCGTAGTCTTCGTCTTCTGCTCAGCTTCCAGATGCAAGAGTCGTCGCTTCCTCAATGGTGCCGGATGCGAGTCGTCTCCTCAACCGCCACTGCACAATCCAAGCCGCTACTGTGGACGTGCCGAGTGCGAACCACATGATTCCGAAAACGACTAACAGAAACCAAGGAGACCCCTCTCGCGTGCTTTGCTCGACGCACGGCAGGACCGCCATAGTTCCGCCAAACGCCAGCACCGGAAGCGATAGCAACGCCTCCCACCATCCAATCCTCGGCCGAATAATCTTTTGTCTCGCATAGAGCAAAGCCTCGATGCCTCGCCCAGCCAGCCACCAGCAGAACATGCCGGCAACAGGCCAACTGAGGTCGCGCCATGTCCACATAAGCATACCCTTCGGAGTCCATTCCGCATGCGCCGGACTCACCACGGCATACAAAAAATCGGGTAACCCACCGGGCAAGTCTAGCGTCGCGACGGTCCATTCCCGCAATTCCATGCGCTTGATTCTCCGCCGCAGCTCCGGATTCGATAAGTCGAACGGAATCAACCTCCTCGGTGCTCCGATGCCCCTATCAACCGTATCCCGAACGACGCCGTACGCCTTCAATGACGACTGTACTTGGCTGACTAACATCGGCCGTAGCGGCCAGAGAAGCACTGCACACACAAAGAGTTGAGCAAGCGGAAGTCCCCATCGCAAGGGAGGTACACGAACTTCTGGAGTCATGAAAGTTCCCGCAGTCTAGCAGGCTCCTGAAGAATTCCGCGACGGATCTGTAGTGGCCGGTCTTTAGACCGGCATCTCGTGGTTTTCAACCGCTCGATTTTCATTCCGTACCGTGGAGAATCCTTTTTCAGCAACCTGTTAGGCTCCGCTATCACACGCAACCACCCAAAAACTGCCTTCTCATCTACTTCTCCCGGGCCCACCGAGCTCTATCCTGCAGCAAACAAACGACTTCCAAGTTATCACTTGACAAACAATACCAATATGCTATAATCGAACTCGAAGAATGATGCGATTCCCTGAGTGGTATACAGGCCATGGACTGCCGCCCCGATTCTCTAACTGCTTTAGATTCCACTCTTACGGACTGCCCACAAATCGCGTCTGCAAGTCCTTTGTTTGCCACTCTTACAGGCAGACCGTATCGATGTCAATCTATGCCTCTTAAAAGCCTTTGTTTTGATATTCTTACAAAGAATCTGTATCTATCTCAATTTAAGCCGCTTAAAACGACTTGTTTTGATACTCTTGCGCGATTTTCTCCTGTAAGTCCTTTATTTCTCACTCTTACGAAAAACAGGGGGGTAGGGGGTGGGATGCGACAGAATTCTAAACCAAGACTTGAAGTTCGCCGGCAACTCCCTGCCTCGTTAGGCTTTCCGCGCCGCTGCGGCGGTTTCTTTATCGCGTTGCCGCGCCAGCATCACGATCAGCCGCGCCGTCTCCTCCACGTCCATCGCCGTGTTGTCCACCAGCACCGCGTCCGTCGCGCGAACCAGCGGCGAGACCTTGCGTTCCCGGTCGCGCCGGTCGCGCTCGCGCACTTCCTCGAGCACTTGGAATATGGTCAGCGTATCGCCTTTTTCCTGGTGCTCTTTCCAGCGTCGCTCCGCCCGTACCTCCGGAGAAGCCTCCAGAAAAATCTTCAACTCCGCGTCCGGGAAAACCACCGTGCCGATGTCCCGGCCCTCCATGACCACACCGCCGCCCTCTCCCGCCCGCTGCTGCTCCGCCACCAACACCCGCCGCACGCCTGCGATGGTGGCCAGCCGCGACGCCGCCTGTGCCACTTCACCCGTACGAATCGCGTCCGTGACTTCGACGCTGTCCAGGAACACCCGATTCTTCGCCCCGGCCTTTTCCTGCTCGGCCGTCGGAGGTTTCAGCTCGATGTGCGTTTCGCCTGCCAACCCCTCGAGCCGCCCTTCCTCCTCGAGCGGAACGTTGCGCTGCAGCGCCTTCAGCGCCAGCGCGCGATACATCGCCCCGCTATCGAGATACAAGTATCCCAGCACGCCAGCCACGCGCCGGGCTACGCTGCTTTTTCCCGAACCCGCCGGGCCGTCAATCGCAATCGTGAGTTTTTGCATTTTGGTGGCACCGCCAACTCTGCGCCATCGCGCGAATGTTGCGCGATGAATCCTGGCTGCGCGTTTTTATTCTTGGAACGCCTCAGCCAACACTATGGACAAGATCACTCGCGCTATTTCAAAACCCCATGATGTTGTAGCCGCAATCGACGTAAATCGTTTCGCCGGTGATTCCCGACGCGGCATCGGAAAGCAGAAACGCCGCCGTCGCCCCAACTTCCGCCGCATCGACGTTGCGCTTCAAAGGCGCCCGCTCCGCCTGCACCCTGAGCATGTCGCCAAATCCGGAGATGCCACGCGACGCCAGCGTCTTGATCGGCCCGGCCGAAATGGCGTTCACGCGAATCCCCTTCGGCCCCAGATCGTTGGCCAGGTAACGAACCGTAGCCTCCAGCGCCGCCTTCGCCACACCCATGACGTTATACCGTGGCACAACTTTCTCGGCTCCGTAGTAGGTGAGCGTCACGATGCCGCCACCCGCCGTCATCAAAGGCAATGCGCCGCGCGCCACCGCGATCAGCGAATACACGCTGATGTCGTGCGCGATGCGAAATCCGTCGCGCGTGGTGTTGACGAATTCCCCTTTCAAATCGCTCTCCGGCGCGAATCCGATGCTGTGCACCAGCCCATGCAGCACGCCGTATTTTTCCTTGAGCCCCTCAAACAGCCTCGTGATCTGCTCATCCTGCGTGACGTCGCACATGAAACCCGACGCTCCAGGAAGCTCGGTGATCAGCTCCTTCGCTTCCAGCGCGAGGCGCTCGTTCTGATACGTAATCGCCAAGCGCCAACCCGCCTGCTGCAGCTTCTGCGCGATCGCCCAAGCGATGCTGCGCTTGTTCGCCAACCCAAAAATCACCGCCGTCTTCTGCGTCTCGCTCATTTCCCCTCTCGCCACTCCTTCAAATCCTGTGAAACGCGCGCTCGATCTCTTTCACCGAATAGCGCAGCACGACGGGCCGCCCGTGCGGACAGCTCATCGGACAATCCGTCTTCGCCAGTGCGCCAAGCAGCCACTCCATCTTCGTCTGGTCCAACGGCATGTTCACTTTGATCGCCGCATGGCACGCCGTCGACGCCGCAATCTTCGCCTGCAGCGTCTCGATGGAAATCGCCGCATTCTCGCGCTCGATGCCATCGAGAATCTCCGTCAACAATTTTTCTGCGTCAGCCGTGGCAATGCCCGCGGGAACGCCCTGGATCGCCACGCTTCGCGGTCCCATTGGTTCGACCTCGAAACCGTTCGCCGAAAGCTCTTCCGCGATTTTTTCATAGATGACCAGTTGCCGCGGCGACAGCTCCAGGATCATGGGCATCAGCATCCGCTGGCTCTCAACCTTTCCGGCACGCCGCGCTTCCAAGTGCTGCTCGAACAGCACGCGTTCATGCGCCACGTGCTGGTCCACAAGCCACAATCCTTCGCCGTTCACGGCGACGATAAAGCTCGCGCTGACCTGGCCGAGCGGCTTCAAATCCGTAATTTCGTCGGGATGCGGCAGCCGCGCCGGAGCATCGCTGTTCGCGGTCGCAAAATTCCCCGCCCAGTTGACCCCGGAAGGCTCCGCAGGAGCGACGGCTGCACCAAACGCCGCTCCCGGCTCGAACGTAAATCGCTGCTCCACCGGCCGGAGTGGTCCCGCCGAGAGGTCAAAGCCGCCGTCGGAACCTACACCAGAACCTACTCCAATTTCTTCCATCGCTGGGATGATCGCCCGCGGCACTCCCGACGGACTCGCCGCTTCGGCCGATCCTGCGCTGAAAGCGGATGCCACGCCGCCCGTCACACTCTGCGGCGCCGCACCAGCGGCTGCAGCCGCGAAGCTCGCGATGGGCCGCGCGCCCATCAGCGCCTGACGAATGGCGTCGCGCGCGAAATCGTGCACGAACTGCGAACGGCGGAAACGCACTTCGATCTTCGCCGGATGCACGTTCACATCGACTTCGTCGTAGGGCATTTCGAGAAAGAGCAGCGTCGCGGGAAAAACATTCGCGGGCAAAATGTTCCGGTAGGCCTCGTGAATCGCGTGCAGGATCAATCGGTCACGCACTAGCCTGCGGTTCACAAACACATAGATGCCGTTGCGATTCGGCCGCTGCACTTCCGGACGCGAGGTAAAACCAAATACCGTGAGCCTGGATTTCTCTTCCTCGGGCTCAAGGTCGGGCTCGGTAATCGCCGCGCGAAACGCCGCCGACACAGTAGGGATCGCAACCAGCTCATCGAGTGATTGCCGGCCAAAAAGCTGGTACACGCGGTCCGTCAGGATTTCCGCAGGAGCGCAATTCACAATTTGTTGCGTCGGCGTCGTCAGCACGAATTGTTTGCCGGGATTGGCCAGGGCGTAGTGGGTGACGAGCGACGCGATGTGTCCCAGCTCGGTGGTGTCCGACTTGAGAAATTTTCGCCGCGCCGGCACGCAATAAAAAAGATCGGCGACGCTGATCGTAGTTCCCACAGGCAATCCCGCGGGTTTCACACTGACCAGCTTCCCGCCCGCGAATTCGACGCGGGTGCCTTCCGAATCTTCTTCCGCCCGCGTCTCGAGCAAAAGCCGCGACACCGCCGCGATGGTCGGCAGCGCTTCTCCGCGAAATCCGAGCGTCGCAATCGAAAGTAAATCATCCGCCGAGCGCAATTTGCTGGTCGCGTGCCGCTCGAACGCCAGCAGCGCGTCATCGTGCGTCATGCCGTGGCCATCGTCGATGACGCGAATCATGCGCTTTCCGCCAGCCTCGACCTCCACGCGAATGGTCTTCGCCCCGGCGTCCAGCGCATTCTCGAGCAACTCCTTCACCACCGAAGCCGGCCGCTCGACAACCTCCCCCGCCGCGATGCGGTTGGCAACGGCCTCCGGCAATATGCGAATTCTGCTCATTGTTCCTTGATCGCAATTCCCAACTGGTCGAGCTGTTCTTGGTCGACGCTTGAAGGCGAGTCAGCCATTAGATCCTGGGCGGCGGTGGTTTTGGCGAAGGCGATGACTTCGCGCAGAGATTTTTCGCCGGCGAGGAGCATGACCACGCGGTCGACGCCGAGGGCGATGCCGCCGTGCGGAGGCGTGCCGTAGGTGAGAGCGTCGAGAAAGAAACCAAAGCGGCGGCGAAGTTGTTCGTCGGTCAGGCCGAGGGCTTTGAAGAGGCGCTCCTGGATGTCTTGGCGATGGATTCGAATGCTGCCGGAGCCTAGCTCGTTGCCGTTAAGCACCAAGTCATAGCCTTTCGAACGCACTTCCCAGGGGGCGGATTCGAGCTTTTCGAGATCTTCGTCGACGATGCCGGTGAAGGGATGCTGGGCGCTAACATAGGTCTTGTCGGTTTCACTCCATTCGAATAGCGGAAAGCCGGTGATCCAGAGAAATTTCCACTGGGTCTTGTCGATCTGGCCGAGTGCTTCGCCGAGATGGAGGCGCAATTGTCCCGCGATCAGAGCGGCGGCTTCCGTGCCTTTGATCTGTGTTTTGGCGGAAACGGCAACCACGAGGTCGCCCGTCTTTGCGCCGCACGCTTCGGCGAGCTTCTTCACGTTTTCGGCGCCGATGAGCTTTTCGACCGTCGAGGTTGTGCCTTCGGGAGCTACTTTAACGAAATACGCTCCGCGTGCGCCGAGCGATTTGGCTTTCTCGGTCAGCTCGTCGAGCTGCTTGCGCGAATAACCGGAGGCTCCGGGAGCGACGACGGCGAAGACGGTGCCTTCGATTTG
>JBGOVR010000049.1:0-29756 GCA_041478205.1 Candidatus Acidiferrum sp. | reverse complement strand
GCGCGATGAATCTCTCTTGGGTTTCTCCTCCCTCGGTGCACTCTCCAATCGCTTCACTTTTACACATCCGCGCCGGATAGTGGACCTACCAACGACGCACCCGTAGCTCACCTGGATAGACCGTCTCCCTTCGAAACGGCGGGTCGGGAGTTCGAGTCCCTCCGGGCGCGCCACTTCCACTCCACCCTCGGCCCAAATGAAAACAATCAAGCTTTCACTCGTCCCGTTAGCGCATTGACCGGGCTTCCCGGAAAACGAAGTAGTGTTTATCGACTGCGCGTGTGTGATGCGCGGCACAGACAAGGCCGAGTTCTTCTGCTACCAGATTCTGCGGAGGTGACCCATGTTATTGAAGAACACTCTGGGCCTCGCTCTGGCGGGATCGCTGATCCTCGCCGGGAGCGCTGTTTTGGCTGTTCAAGGGACCGCAAAACCTCAAGTAACACACGAGAAGACACCGCTCAAGAAGGTTCCCATTCCTCAAAGCAAACCGGACTCCGGCAAGCAGATGTACAAGGACTATTGCGCGGCTTGTCATGCGCTAGACGGAAAGGGCAATGGGCCCGCCGTGGAATACCTGAAGGCGCCGCCAGCCGATCTGACCACCATGGCCAAGCGCAACAATGGAAAGTTTCCCGCGGAGCAATTCGCGTCGGTTCTGCGTTTTGGGACCAGCACCCATCCCCACGGCACCAGCGACATGCCGATATGGGGGCCCCTGTTCAGGTCGCAAAACAAAGATGTGGCGGAGTTGAGAATCCACAATCTAAGTTCATTTGTGGAAGCGATGCAGGGAAAGTGAGCTGAGCGAAGGAATCTGGGCAATTCCCAATTTCGTGGGTGGCGCGCTACTCAGTGAGGGAGTGTCGAAGTGTGTCCCTGGCGGGTGGGCCAGGCTTTTTTTTTCTTCGGCCCTCTGGAACGCCTTCGGGTGGCCATCGTTTTTTGAGGGTGGGTCTTCGCCTCCTGTACCGGCAAGTTTTTGCCCTGAGCATCGAAGGGCATCTCGCCATCTTTTCCTTTCGCTTTTGTCCATTTTTGGTCATCCGCTACGTAGCCGCCGAACTTTAGTTCGGCCACCGCTTTGGTTTGCTAGCGCCGCCTTGGCCTGATCCTGCCGAAGCGATCTGCGAAGAACATCCCTGCCGGCTCTTGCCCTTCTGGGCGAGTTCCGGCCTCACAGCTTCCGACAAACTCCGGGGCTTTGTGGGTCGTGGCTTTAGCGACGACATAAACGGCCGTTCTTCCCTGGGCTTCAGCCCCTGAGGAACTGACTTGGTTTGCGTCAGCGCCCACCTTCAACCCGCAGTGTCGGCAATACCAAACGTCCGGCAACTGTAGCGGTCGCGGACCGTCGCGGGCGCTTTTGAATTTTTACATATCCCATCCAGACAGTGCAGTTGCCAAGCTATGCACCCGTAGCTCACCTGGATAGACCGTCTCCCTTCGAACCAGAGGGTTGGGAATTCGAGTCTCTCCGGCGCGCCACCTTTTTACTCCAGGTTTACCTGCGGGGGAAGGTTCATAGGCGCATGTTCCCTGTGCCCAAACCACTCACTAGGGATGTCATTAAGAAAATTCTTCGGGATCATGGCTTCGATGCGTTGGGTATTTTTTTCGTAAGCCTGCACGAAGGCGTGGACTACAACGCCAAACGGGCGGTTGGTTTTCGGCATCTTTGCCAGCATCGCGGAATTTGAGCGTGAACTGATTCGCGGGCGCGTGCGATCCGGCATGGCAGCGGCAAGGGCGCGTGGCAAGAAGCTGGGCAGACCGCGCGTGCAGGTGGATTCCTCAAGGGTGAAGTGCCTGCGGCGTGAAGGACGAAGCTGGACGGAAGTGTGCGCGGCCACTGGACTAAGTCGGGGCACCGCCACTCGCGCAGCAAAATAAACGCTACTGACCCGAACCCGTGCCCGCTGTTATAATGTTGCTTCATGGACGAAGTAAAAATAAAAGCACAAATCGATGCCCTCCTAAGTCTGCCTCAGGCTGGCATCAACGAGAAGCGCGAACGGGCGGCGGAGCTTTTGCAAGGAGCCCTCACCCTGCTTGAGATTATCCACGGGCGAGACTGTGCGCAAATTGTCGCCCTCAATGCGACCGTGGCGGCTAACCACCAGCGTGAACCCACTGGCTTGCGATCCGCCGTGGCAACCATTCAAAGCGCCGAAGGCACCCTTCGCACCTTGAAGCGAGAAGTCGAAGCCGGATTGGCGGGCAATCTGCGCCGAGAAATAACTGGGGAGGTACTTGGAGATTTTCTTCAACTCGCAAAGGCCGCACTGGACGAAGGTGGAGAAGGCAGGAACGTCGCGTCAGTGCTGGCCGCTGCTGCCTTTGAGGACACGATTCGCCGAATGGGAGCGAGTTATTGTGGAATCCACGCTCGGGATGATCTTCAGAGTATCGCCGTTGCCCTGAAAGAAGCAGGTATTCTTGTGGGGGCGCAGTTCGGAACTGTTCAGGCGCAGCTCCAATTTCGGAATGATGCGCTGCACGCTGACTGGGCGAAAATTGACGTCATTGGCGTGAAAACCGTAATCCTGTTGGTTCAAGAACTTCTTCTCAAGCACTTTTAGTGACGTAGCATGACCATCCATTTCCGACACGTAAAGCTTCGTCAACGAAATCTCCTGAACCATGATTTCTAAAGAATCAGTTACTTTGCCGCTCGCAATCTGGGGAGCCGTTGTGTCGACGGCTACCGTGCTGTGGAATATCATGCGTGACGTGTCGAACAAACCGAAGGTCACGCTGTGGGCGACGATTGCTCGCGACAAGGGAACGATGGGTTTATTGTCACGCCCGGTGTTCTTGACCGTTGAAATTGCAAATGCGGGAAAGCAGGCGGTGGCAATCAAAGAAATTGCGTCAGTCCGTAAGAAAGGTGCAACAGGAAGGATTTGGAATAACCCAATGACATTACCACGTCGGTTGGAACCGACAGATTCAATCGTGGAAGAGATAACGGACTTCACTTTCATTACTCCCGAGACGACGCACCTGCACGCCACGGATTCAACCGGCAAACACTGGTTCCTGCCGAAGAAACGACTAAGAGAATTGATTAGGGAAGCCAAAGAACTGAATCTGATTGAAAAGGAAGATTGAAGCATGGCGAAGTTTGCTCGCTTGCGTACCAAAAAGCCGATCCAGCCCGGCCCGGTATCTCACTGAATCCTCACGCCTAAATCCGGCATGCCGCCTTATCCCAGAATCATGTGATTGTGGAACTGCTTACAGGAGGAACTTCCTTCGCGGCGGCGGATTGATCCGCCCCAACAGGTCGGCAAGTGTGGTCGGCTTACTGGCCTCGCGTTCTTTCTGCGCCTTTAGGATCGCCTCCACCAGCCTGTTCCTCTTCGGTGGTTCAGGCTGCGCGGCAAGCATCATGTCCAACAAGGATTTCGCCCCGCCATCAGTGGGTGCAGCCAGCAGGCTTGACAGCGAAGTGTATCTCGGTGGCGGTAGTTGCCCAGAGTCTCGGCTCGGGGAAACGTGAGCCGTAGTCCCGAGGTTTTTGTTGCATGGCGGTCTGTTGTACTGAACAAGCGATGATTCCCTAATCGTACGGTGCACGATGCTTGATCCTTCCATCGCGTGGTAGGAAGCGTACAAGCTGCACCCGCCCGATGCTTCGCGGCACCAGTCGTCGAAATTCTCGTGAGACCGCGAAGGACGATCAGCCAAGTTCGACGTCATTCCAATGTACAGCAATCGGAAGGGCCGAGGCTTACAGGATGCGTTGCGCTCAAGAATTGCGTACAAACCGGGAACCGTTGGGAAGGTCGCAAAATCGAGCAGCACAGGTTCGCTGAATTTTATCGATCCTCCGCCAAGTATGCCGAAAGTAATCCCCTGCGGCATGGAAGGAAGCGAGTTTAGAAGAGACTGGTAGTTCATGGCTGTACTCCGACGTGGGCAGCCCGGAAGGTTCTGCTGGACCACCTCGCGTAAGCCAAATCGTCTCAAAACTGCCTTGTGGAGGCAAGAAGAATCTTGTCCATTACTTGTAGCGCTCTTCTCGCAGCAAAACCCTCACATCTCCCTCCTCTTGAGGAGAGCAGCAATGCAAACATTCAGCCTGAAAACATTCTTACCCCGCAGGAGCTTGCTGCACGTCTGAGGGTGCGCACAAGCTGGATCACCGAGAAGACCCGCGCCCGCTGCGTGAATCCGATTCCCTGCTTTCGCATTGGCCGCTACGTGCGGTTCGATTGGTCTCGTGTTATACAGTGGTTAGCGTTAACCGAGAAGAGAACAACAGATGCAAAACGGCCAACTGTTCAAAAGAAACGGTAGCTGGCATCTTCGCTTCTACCGCGATGAAATCGCGGAAGGCCAGCCTGTGTGGAAGCGTTTGTGCAAACGGATTGCGCCGATTGACGATCTGCACCGCAGCCAGAAGGACGTGTGGCCGCTGGTTGACCAAGTTCTTGCCCCGCTGAATCACGGTGCGACGCCCGAAGGGGCAATGACCTTCGGCGCGTTCTACGAGAAGATTTTCCTGCCGCACGTTGCGGCCCGGCGGGTGGGCCAGGCTTGTTTTTCTTTCTTGCCCCTCGGGAACGCCTTCGGGTGGCCCATCCTTTCTGCGGTTTGTGCGGAAAGGGTGGGACTTTTGACTTGATCTCGTCCAGCACCCCCCGCCCGCATTGCACACAAAACGAAGGACTTTCCCCACTCGGGAGCACTGCCTCCCCTATTCGAACGTAGTACTATGTAAATAAGTGTTGACAGACGTACCTATTCCTGCTATCCTGGGCCGTGTTACTCGCAATCAACCCCCAGAGTCCTGCCTTTTCCTCGATCCGCAGCCGCGTCCCCGCCTTCCTCCTACCCCGAGCCATGCGAGGGGTTCGCAGGTCGCCCTACAAGCCAAATAACCGCTCCCTTTGTTTTCAATCACTTCAGAACTACTACCCAGAACATGCACACTCGCGGGCCCTTTATTTTCAAACAGTTACAAACTGCCTTTTTTGTAAGTCCTTTCCTTTGATACTCATGCAAATTGCTAGGGGGTGGGGGGGAGCGAGCTCCAGGCGAAACCATCCTTCAGACTACTCGTCACTCGCCACTTTTCCCATATCCCCTTTGGAATCAAAACGTTGTATCACACGACGAGCTAACCCTCATGGAATCAAAACGATGTGCAAAAACATACGGGGGTGGGGAGGGGGGGTACCCACAACGGGTCGGTGTTTCCGAGCGCCCGCGGCACTTCGGCGCAGGTTTGGTCGCAGCCACGCTCGAATTCTGAGAGAAATCTTCCCCCTGTCACTTCTTAAAGAGGGCGTCGATGGCCACCTGGGCGATCGCTTCGTCGATCTCCGACTTTGCGCCGCTGGCGGCAATGCCGCCGAGGATCTGGCCGTCTACCAGAATGGGCAGTCCGCCTTGGTTGGGGAAGAAGTCCGGAAAAGCGAGGACCTCGAGATTGCCTTTTTTCACGGCGTCGGCGCCGTCCTTCGACGGACTCTTGTAGAGCGCAGCGTGCCGGGCTTTTTTCTGCGCGAATTCCACGGTGTTCAGCGGCGCGGCGTCCGCCTTTTGCAGAAAAAGCAGATGGCCGCTTTCGTCCACGATGCAAATGGTCACTTCCACATTTCGTTTGTTGGCTTCCGCTTCGGCGGCAGCGACCATCGTCTTGATTGCCGCCAGGTTCAAATATTTCTTGGTGGGAAGATCGGTGGGCGAGGTCGCCGCCGACGTTGCGGCGAAAAGACTCAGCAGCACAAAAAGTAGGTTGAACATGGCCAGGATGCTACCAACTGCCTTCTCTGTTTGCCAGACAAAATCCGGCAGTGCCTCGCTACAGCGGGACCGCACGCAAAAATCTTCACGCGCGCACGATTCCGAATCACAAGAGATTTTCTATCCTTCGCCGCGAGCCCAGCGAGCCCGGTTCCCTGTGATAAACTTCGCCGCATGCAGCGGCGTCAATTCCTGGTTCTCTCCGCGGCCAGCATCGGCGGAGTGCTCGTCTATTCGCTCGATCGCCGCGCCATTCGTCTCTCTGCGCAAGAAAACAAATCCGTTCGCATTCCCCTCCGATTTTTCTCTCAGGCGGAAGCCTTAATCGCCGCCGCGGCCGCCTCGCGCATCTTTCCGAGCGACGACTCTGGTCCCGGCGCACGCGAAGCCGGCGTGGTCATCTACATCGACCGCCAGCTCGCCGGCCCTTGGGGCCGCGACCTGCGGCGCTACACGCAAGGACCCTTTGACGAAGACGTCCCGCCCGAGCTGGGCTATCAGGGCAAGGCCAACCCACAAGAAATCTACCGCCGCGCGCTCAAAGATCTGAAGGGTTTCGACAAACTGTCCCCGGTTGAGCAAGACGCCAAGCTCACCCAAATCGAAGACTCCCTCTTTTTCGAGCTTCTCCACCGCAACACCATCGAAGGCATGTTCTGCGATCCCCTCCACGGCGGAAATGTGGACATGGTCGGCTGGCAGCTCATTGGCTTTCCCGGCCCGCGCATGAGCAACTACGATGACATCGACAAGCACTTTGGAGACGCGTTCCGCCCCAAACCGATCAATCTTCGTCAGTCCACTGGCAGTGAACCCCTCCCCATCGAGGACGAGAAATGAAGACGTTGCCGCATGTGGACGTTGTCATCGTCGGCGGGGGATGGAGCGGTCTGCTCATGGCCAAGGAACTCGGCTCGCGCACCGCGCTCAAGGTCGTGGTGCTGGAGCGTGGCGGGCCGCGCAAGACCGAAGACTACGCCAGCGGCATGGACGAACTGGACTACGCCGTGCGCATGCGCATGATGCAGGACTTGTCGCAGGAAACGGTCACGCTGCGGCACTCCGTCAAAGATCGCGCTGTTCCGTTGCGGCAACACGGATCGTTTCTGCCAGGTTCCGGTACCGGCGGTGCGGGAGAACACTGGAACGGAGTCGTGCCGCGCTTCCAGCCGGATCTTTTCGAGCTGCGGTCTCAAATGCTCGCGAAATACGGCGCGGATCGTCTGCCGCAAGATCACGCCATGCGGGATTGGGGCATTACTTACAGGGAGTTGGAGCCGTACTACACGCGCGCCGACCTCTTGCTGGGCTCCTCCGGCAAGGCAGGAAATATTCGCGGCAAGCAGATGGATGGCGGAAACGTTTTTGAGGGCTCGCGCAGCGCCGAATATCCCAATCCGCCTCTCAAGATTCCGTATTTTTCCGCGCTCTTCAACGATGCCGCAAAATCCCTTGGATACCATCCGTATCCAAGCCCGGCGGCCACGCTCAGCCGCGCCTATGTCAATCCGGATGGCGTGGCGCGCGGAGCTTGCTCCTTCTGCGGCTTCTGCGAACGCTTTGGGTGCATGATCGGCGCCAAAGCGCAGCCTACCAACACGTTGTTGCCGGTAATCCAGAAGCATAAAAACATTTCCATTCGCACGGGTGCCTGGGTTCGCCGCGTCGTTCCCGATTCCTCTCAGAAAGATGGCAGAGCCCGCGGCGTTAGCTACATCGATTCCACTGGAGAAGAAATCTTCCAGCCAGCGGATCTGGTCCTGCTGTGTTCCTGGACAATGAGCAACACGAAGCTCCTGCTGCTCTCCGGCATAGGCCAACCCTATGATCCCGTCACCGGAAAAGGCACGCTGGGGAGCAACTTAACCCACCAAATCCTATGGCCGGGCGTCACGGCATTCTTTGAAAAGCCGCTGAACCGTTTTATGGGTTCCGGCTCGGCAGGCGTTGTCATCAGCGACCTGGACGCCGACGTGTTCGATCACATCAATCTTCCTTTCCTGCGTGGTGGAACGTTGTCCGCCATGAGTTTTGGCCACCGCCCGATTGCCAATTTCGGTGGCGTTCCTCGCTCGATCCAATCTTATTGGGGCTCGGAATGGAAAAGAGCCGCGATCTCCTACTACGATCGTACCGGCCGAATCGGATTTGCTGGCGAGCATTTGCCCTACAAAACGAACTGCATGGATTTGGATGCCACCTACAAGGATCGCTTCGGTGATCCGCTTCTTCGATTAACCCTGGACTGGCAGGATAACGAACGCCGCATGGCGGAATTCGCGGTAGCGAAGGGTACTGAGCTCGCTCACGCCATGGGTGCAACGGAAGTACATGCGTCGCCTCCTTTGCGAACGTACGACGCCACGCAATACCAATCGACCCACGTTCAGGGCGGCGCGATCATGGGTAGTTCACCGGAATATTCCGTGGTGAACAATTATTTGCAGCATTGGCAAATGCCAAATCTTTTCGTTGTGGGCGCCTCGTCGTTTCCGCAGAACGCTTCCGCAAACCCTACGCTCACCGTACTGGCCGTCGCCTATCGCGCCGCCGACGCAATCATCGACCGCTACCTGAAGAACCCAGCGCCGCTGGCCTAGCCTCCCCAGCCCTGGCCTTATTGGAGCGCGGGCGGCTCGCCGAACGAATCCGCCACTTGGTATCAGCTTCCACGGATTACCCTGGAGATACGTACCGCGCTTTACGCAATGCTTGCCATCGAAAAATTGTCTTTGCAAGATTCGCCGCAGATGAACTATACAAGTCCCCAATAGTGGGCTGGGGCGCGGCCGGGGGAAGATTTTTCCAGCCGTCGCAAGATTGCTTTGTCGACGCTATGCGATCCCTGCCGGTTTGCCCGGAAGACAATTTTGCGGCGCCCGCGCGAGCGGCCCGAAGGGGAGAAAACATGGCAGCCAAATTTATCCGCAGGTGTACCTCGCTCGTACTTTTTGCACTCACTTTAACGGCAGTCTATTTGGTGAAGGCGTCGCCGGCTTCCGCGCAAGTGACAACTTCCACGGGAAGCATTCAGGGAACCATTGTGGACCAGAAAGGCGGGGTGGTGACCTCCGCCAAAGTCACCATCACGAACAGGGCCACCGGACAGACGCTCGCGGCGGCGGTCAATGATGCGGGCGTCTATGTTTCCGGCGCATTGAAGCCCGGCGACTATGTGGTGCGCGTGGAAGCCGCGGGCTTCAACACCGCGGAGCTGAAAGCAGTCGTGGAAGTGGGCGTGGTGTCCTCGGGAAACGTGACCCTGGACGTCGGATCGGAAAAAACAGTGGTGTCCGTGGAGGCTTCCGCGGTGACCGTGAATGAAGAACAGGCCACCGTCCAAGGCGTTCTGACCAGCCAACAGATCGAAGCGCTGCCGATCAACGGGCGAAATTTCCTGGACCTCGCGCAGCTCGAGCCCGGCGTGCAGATCCAGGACGGAGCCAACTTCGATCCGACCAAGAACGGTTTTTCCTCGATTTCCTTTGCGGGGCACTTCGGGCGCACCACGCGCATCGAGGTGGACGGCGTGGACATCAGCGATGAGACCGTAGGAACAACGACGCAGAACATTCCCCAGATTTCCATCCGCGAATTTCAGATCGGGCAATCCAGCCTCGATCTTTCCACGGAGCTCACGTCCACCGGCACGGTGAACGTGGTCACCCGTTCCGGCGCGAACGATCTCCACGGCGAAGGATTCTTCAATTGGCGCGGCGACAGCGTCTCGGCGAAATTGGGTTCGCTGCCGTCGCCTTTTGACCGCAAGCAATTCGGCGCGCGCCTGGGTGGGCCGATCCTCAAAGACAAATTGTTCTTCTTCGGAGGCTTCGAGCGGGCGCAGCAGAGCTTGCAATCGCTGCAGGTGATTCCCGCGCCCTTCAACGGCCTGAGCGCCTCGTTCGACTCGCCGTTCCACGACACCATGTTCATCGGCCGGCTGGACTGGCAGGCTCGCCCCAATCTTCAAATTTTCTACCGCTTTTCCTACGAGCAGAACCGCACCGTGAAAGGCATCATCCCGAACAACTTCCAGCCCTTCGCCAACGCGGACAACACACCCGTGCATGCGATCGGCGTGGACTATAGCCACGGATCTTGGGCGCACAGTTTGCGCATCGGGTACACCAAATTCCGCAATGGAATCAACGACGCCGTGCTTGGCAGCGGAGTTTTCGATCCAGCGCCGGGGATCGCCATCGAAATCGGCGGCGATCCGAACTGTCTAAACGCGGGAGTTGATCCCTTCTGCTCCGGACCGAATTTTCTTGCTCCGCAAAAGACCTTTCAGAGCAACAAACAGACCAAATACGACGGAACGAAAACCATCGGGAGGCACACTCTGCGGTTCGGTGCCGGACTCAACCGCATCCAGGGCGGTGTCTTTGCGGCGTTCATCGGCACGGCGCCGATCGTGGGCTCGAACTTCGACTTGCCGACCGGCGCTATCGCCGCCGACCCTCTTCAGTACCGGGTCACCAACCTTTCCGTCGGAAATGGACAGGGTTTCTTCACCGAGCGGCCGGGGTTTGGTTTTCCGGGCGGAGAGTCTTCGGACACGCGGCTGCAGTTCTATTTCGGCGACGTGTGGAAACTGAAGTCCAACCTTTCTCTGACGATGGGGGTCCGCTACGTGCGGGATTCCGGACGAACGGATAGC
The DNA here is from genome assembly GCA_041478205.1 of Candidatus Acidiferrum sp. Taxonomy (GTDB): domain Bacteria; phylum Acidobacteriota; class Terriglobia; order Acidiferrales; family UBA7541; genus Acidiferrum. The sequence continues at coordinate 19,339 of JBGOVR010000049.1, read as the reverse complement.
GACCTCGCGCCCATTCCCTGCTCGGCGACTACATTGTTCACTTGCACGGGCAACCTGCTCGATCAATTCGGTCAAGGACTCGGCGGGCGGGTACAGCAGCCCAACAAGAATTTTGCGCCGCAGATCGGCATCGCCTGGGACCCGCAGAAGAATCACAAAACCGTGATTCGCGGCGGCTTTAGCCTCGCTTACGAAAACGCCTTGTTCAACAACGTCTTGTTCGACCGTTCGGGGCGGCTCTCGAAGGGTTTGTTCCTGGTCACGCAAAACATTTGTGCTACCGGGCAATTGGTTCTGCCTGGTGGTGGAGTGCTGGCAACGGTGCCGAGCAACGGTCATGTCATCGCCACAGACGTTTGCGGCCAGCCGATCGGCAGCGTCGTCCAGGATGCCATGGAACTCGAGAACGCATATCGACAAGCCACGCTTACCGCGGGCCCACAGAGTAACGGTGGATTCATCGGGAACCTGCTGGCGGACTCTTTCAACCTTACGCTCACTAATCTTCTCGCGCCACAATACCGCTCGCCCTATTCCATGGAGTTCAATCTTGGGGTATCGAGAGAACTGCGTCCCGGGACGGTCTTGACCGTGGACTACCTGCGGAACGTCGCGCTGCACGGCTTGATCGGCGTGGACAGCAATCACGTCGGCGATGCGCGATTCCTCAACACAACGGCAGCCCTGAACGCTATCTCGATCACCAACAACGCGGCTGGTTGTGGCACTGGAACCGATGCAGCGTCGATCAACTGCGCCATCGGCCAAAAAGCCACAATCTTCGACTACGCAGGCAATGGCCTGGACTCGGGCAACGCGTTCAACGGCGGTTTCACACCCTACCTGTTTGTAAATGGAACTCAGCCACGGACGCCCGCTACAGGCGCTGCCTTTCCCGGCGCTAACGCCAACGTGGGAACCAACCAAATGTTGTTCCCGATCGGGCGCTCGGTCTATAACGCATTGCAGATGAAGCTGACCAGCCAATGGAACAACCCGCTGCCGGGTGTAAAAGCCGTGAACGCGCAGGTTTCCTACGCCTACTCTCGGGCCATCGCCGCGGTGCGCGACGTGGACTTCATCGCCAACGCCTACGACTTCCGCAATACGGGACTTTCGGGTCCCAACGGCCTCGACCGCACCCACCAGTTTTCCGCGGGTGCCACCCTTAGCATGAAGTACGGAGCGGAGCTGAGCTTCATCACCCACTGGAACAGCCCGCTCCCGGCGGACATCAAGCTGGCTACGCCGGCTTCCCCCGTGGGCGCTATCTTCACTTCAGATCTGACCGGCGACGGCTCGTATGCGGGCAACACGTTCGGCCAGTCGGGAGACCTTCTACCTGGGACGAAGCCCGGAGGATTCGGCAGAGACTTCGGCGTGACTGGGCTCACCAAGCTGATCGACAGCTACAACAGCACCATCGCCGGACAAACGCTGACACCAGCCGGACAAGCCCTGGCGGACGCGGGACTCTTCACCCAGGCGCAGTTGATCGCGTTGGGCGCCACCCCGCAGCCCATCGCCGCTCCCCCACCGGGCGAGGTGGGCCTCGGCAGCTTCTTCACCTTCGACTTGCGGCTCGGCTGGAATCTCCGGCTCGTGAAGAAATGGGAGCACCTGCAATTCTCGCCGCAGGTGAACATCTACAACCTCTTCAACCGGCAGAACTACGATTCACCGAGCCTTCCGCTCAGCGGCATTTTGAATGGCACGCCCGGGTTCTTGAATGGCACCACGGCGCACGACCAGGTTGGTTGCCCTGCGGACGCCACAAAGTGCACCGGCCGCACCAACCTGATCGGCTTGGGCTCCGGGGTCTTCGCGCTCGGAGCGCCCCGCTCACTTGAGTTCGGGTTCCGGGTAACCTTCTAGCTAGCCGCTTGCGGCCAGACAGCAACCGAACAAACTTCAGCGGCGGGGAGCCATCCGACTCCTCGCCGCTCTTTTTTCGGCTGAAAAATCCAGCGCTGCTGGCCTAGCGGTCTAAGCAATCGCTTTGTTTGGGCATCGTTTTCCGGCCGATCGCGGAAATCCGCGCCGTACCCTTGACAATAAACCGAAATAGCGGAGAGAATAGCCGTAGGCGAACAAAAAGCGAATATCGTTGCCCTCCCTACGACTTCTCATGGCCGCCACCTCCCTAGCTACCCTGCGCTCTAAATTAGAATGCGATCTTCGCGGACGGGTCGCCGCGCCTTTCACCTACCGCGACCGCAATGCCGGCGACGTGGTTTCCATCGGCATCCCGGAAATTGACTCGTTTGTAGGAGGCTTGCCTCGCGGAGCGCTTACGGAAATTTGCGGGCCGCCGTGTTCCGGACGCACCAGTTTGTTGCTTTCGGCTTTGGCCTCCAGAACAGCGGATGGGGAAGTATGCGCGCTGGTGGACGCGCGAGATAGTTTCGATCCGCACACGGCAAACGCGGCCGGCGTGGCGTTGAAGCAATTACTCTGGGTGCGCTGCCGGAACATCGATCAGGCCCTGCGCGCCACGGATCTGCTCATTCAAGGCGGAGGTTTCGGCTTGGTTGCCGTCGATCTGAGCGATGTTCCTTCCCAAACGGTTCGTTATGTTCCGCTGAACGCGTGGTTCCGTTTCCGCCGCGCGGTAGAAGATACCCCGACGATTCTGGTTCTTCTCGAGCAAGAAGCTAATGCCAAGACGTGTGCCTCCTTGGTTCTGCGATTGGATGCGAGACCGGCTCGCTGGTCGGAAGCGGTGCCAACGCACGGGGAAGATTTTGTCGGCTATCCGTTTGCGCGCCTGCTGAAAGGTTTTGCGGTTCACACCGAAGTGGTCAGGTCTCGCATGGCACCGGCGATGGACCCCTGTTTGGACCATCGTTTTGGCGCAAGAAACGCGTCAGGCAAGGTAAAGATTTTTGAAACTAGGGCAATGTGGAGTGATTTCCGAGGCTGATTTGAACATTTTTTTGCGTTCACCATCCGGTGCGACTTTTTATGGCTTTTGCTTGCATTCATATTCGCGATTTTCTGGTGCAATCCATGGTGCGCGCCGAACCGGCCCTCGTCCATTGCGCGATCGCGCTGATCAGCGGTGTTCCGCCGCTGTGGAACGTAGTCGCGGCGAATCCCGCAGCCTTCCAGGCGGGAATCCAGCTGGGCATGACGAAATCACAGGTTGTGGAGTTTTGCGGCGTTCAAATCCGCCAGCGCTGCGAATCGCAGGAAAAGACCGCTCATGCCGCTTTGCTGGACGTGGGATGGAGCATATCTCCACGCGTGGAAGACACTGCGCCGGATACCATCGTTCTCGATCTTGACGGCCTCACGTTGTTATTTGGCTCTGACGAAAATATCGCTCAGCAGCTGGAGCGGCGTTTAGCCGCCGTTGGTTTGGTTCCACGCATCGCTGTTGCGTCTAACATCGAAGTAGCCATTCATGCCGCCTGCGGTTTTTCTGGAATTACGATCGTTCCCGCAGGGGAGGAATTCCAACGTTTGAGCAGCCTCTCGGTTCACATACTTTCTGCTGGGCCGGACGTCCTGGAAATCCTGGAACGTTGGGGTGTAGATACACTGCAAGCTCTGGCCGCGCTGCCGGTCCTGCAGCTTTCCGAACGCCTCGGGCAGGAAGGAGTTCGCCTGCACGCGCTGGCTCGAGGAGCATGTACGCGCTCGCTGGTGCTCGCTCCACTGGTTACGCGCTTTGAAGAGGAGATGGAACTGGATGATGCCGTCGAAGAACTGGAGCCGTTATCGTTTCTGTTGGGCCGATTGCTCGATCAGCTCTGCACGCGATTGGAGGCGCGCGCTCTTGCGGTCCATGCCGTCCACGTACGATTCGATCTGGAGTCTTCTTTTGAAAATGACCTGCAATTGTTGAAGGACGACACGCGGAAAAAGACGGCGACGAAGCGCTACGCAAAAACTCTGGCCTTGCCTGTGCCCATGCGGGATTCCAAGCTGCTCTTGAAATTGCTGCGCTTGCAACTGCAAGCGGATCCTCCGTTGGCGCCCATTCAGAAAATTATGCTGGCCGCGGATTCCAGCGCGCCGCGCGTTGTGCAAAGCGGATTGTTTGTGCCCTATGCGCCCGATCCGGAAAAGCTGGAACTCACCATCGCACGTCTTGCGAAGCTGGTTGGCGATTCCAACGTGGGTTCTCCGGAATTGCTCGATACCCATCGTCCTGAGAATTATCGAATCAACCGGGTTTTGGCTTCCGGAGAGCGGGCAAAGAACCTTTCAAAAACCGGCGTTTTACCAGACACGGAACAGCGTTGCGAAACTCGCAAGCCCATGGCTGGTTTTCGTGCGTTCCGGCCGTCGCTGCCGGTGACCGTGGAGCTGCGGGAAGAACAGCCAGTGCGCATTTGTCTCCAAGGATTACACGGCGACGTGCTTGCGGCCTCGGGTCCCTGGCGTAGCTCGGGAGATTGGTGGCAGGAAGATGCCTGGGACCAGGACGAATGGGATGTGGCTATTGATTTTGGCGCTTCTCCCGGGCCGCGCGGGCAAATTACGAATTCCTGGCCGCAATACGGTGTTTATCGCGTTTATTGCGATGCCTTTCGCGAGAGCTGGTTCGTGCGTGGGTTCTACGATTGACGTACACCGAACTTCATGCGCGTTCCGCTTTCAGTTTTCTCGAAGGGGCATCCATTCCTGAAGAATTAGTCAGTGTGTGCGCCGCGCGCGGCATGACGGCAATGGCTCTGCTCGATCGAGACGGGGTTTATGGAGCGCCGCGTTTTTACCAAGCCGCCAAAAAGATTCGCATGCAAGCGCATATCGGCGCCGAAGTCACCTCCGCTGCCGGGTGGCGTTATCCGCTGCTCGTGCAATCCCGCGAAGGCTATCGAAATCTGTGCCGCTTGATTACGCGCATGAAATTGCGCGCGCACAAAGGGGAAGGACACATCGAGTCCGGAGAACTTGCCGGATTGAGCGCGGGCTTAATTTGCCTGACGGGAGGCGAAGAAGGGCCGCTTGCCGACGCTTTCGAAAAAGGAGGGATGGCGAGGGGAGTGGAATGCGTGCGGCAGTTGTGTGAACTCTTCGGCCAGGAAAATGTTTATGTCGAGCTGCAAAGACATTATTGCCGCGCGGAAGAATCCCGCAATCAAGCGGCCGTGGAAATTGCCCGCAAATTATCTTTGCCGTTGCTGGCCACCAATGGCGTCTGCCACGCGTTGCCGCAAGATAGGGAATTGCTGGATGTCTTCACCTGCATTCGCCATTATCGCCATCTCGTAACGGCGGGCCGTCTTCTCACCCACAATTCGGAAAGGCATTTGAAATCGTCCGAGGAGATGCAGCAGTTGTTCGCGGATCTTCCCGAAGCCATTGCGAACACGCAGATTCTTTCTTCGCGGCTGCAATTTACCTTGGATGATCTGGGGTATGAGTTTCCGAAATATCCAGTTCCGGATGGCAAGACGCAAATGCAGTTTCTGCGCGATCGCGCTTATGAAGGAATGTTGTCGCGCTACGGACCGGGCCATGAGAAAGCGCGCCTGCAACTCGACCGCGAACTGACGCTGATCGATAAAATTGACCTTTCGGGCTATTTCCTGATCGTTTGGGACATCGTTCGTTTCTGCCAGCGGAACAACATTCTTGTGCAAGGGCGAGGATCGGCCGCCAACAGCGCGGTGTGCTACGCGCTGGGCATCACCGCTGTCGATCCCATCGGCATGGAGCTTCTCTTCGAGCGCTTTCTCTCAGAAGAACGCGGCGAATGGCCCGATATCGACCTCGATCTTCCCAGCGGAGATCAGCGCGAACGCGCCATTCAGTACGTATACGAACGATACGGAAAACTGGGAGCCGCGATGACCGCCAACGTCATCACCTATCGAGGACGTTCGGCAGCGCGCGAAATCGGCAAAGCTTTGTCCTTTGACCCGGAAACGTTGACCCGCTTGGCCGGCCTGGTTGGAGCGTGGGAATACAAGGATGAAAATGACACGCTCGAGCGTCAATTTCGCGATGCGGGTTTCGACCTCCAGCACCCGAAAATCCGCAAATTCTTCGAGCTTTGCCGGAAAGTTCAGGATTTACCGCGTCATTTAGGGCAGCACTCCGGAGGCATGGTCGTGTGCCAAGGGCAACTCGATTCCGTGGTGCCGCTGGAACCCGCGACCATGCCCGGACGCGTGGTCGTTCAGTGGGACAAAGAAGATTGCGCCGACATGGGCATCGTCAAGGTGGACCTGCTCGGTTTGGGCATGATGGCCGTATTAGAAGATTCCCTGAAGCTCATTCAAGAGCACCACGGAGAAGAAGTGGACCTGGGGTGTCTTCCCGCGAATGATCCGCTGGTTTACGAAACGCTGCAAAAGGCAGACACCGTCGGCATGTTTCAAATCGAAAGCCGCGCGCAAATGGCGTGTTTGCCGCGCCTCCGGCCAAAATGTTTTTACGACATTGTCGTTCAGGTCGCGATCATCCGGCCCGGCCCGATCGTCGGCAAAATGGTTCATCCTTATTTGAAACGCCGCCAAGGACGCGAACCCGCCGAATGCCTGCATCCATCGCTGGAACCCGTGCTCAAGCGCACCTTGGGAGTCCCGCTTTTTCAAGAGCAGTTGTTGCGCATGGCCATGATCGCCGCGGGGTTCACGGGCGGTGAGGCGGAAGAATTGCGCCGCGCCTTCGGTTTCAAACGCTCCGAAAAGCTCATGAAAGATGTGGAAGTAAAGCTCCGGTGCGGTATGGAAAAAAACGGAATCACCGGCGAAGTTCAGGACACCATCGTTAAATCGATTACGTCGTTTGCGTTATATGGATTCCCAGAGTCCCATGCCGCAAGCTTTGCGCTGCTCGCGTATGCCAGCGCCTATCTCAAATGTCATTACCTCGCGGCATTCACCGCCGCCATGCTCAACAACCAGCCCATGGGTTTCTATCATCCTGCTACGCTCGTCAAGGATGCCCAGCGTCACGGCCTGCGCGTTCGCCCCATCGATGTGACCCGCTCGGACTGGCTCTGTACGTTAGAAAAAGATGGCGCAAATTTTTCCGTCCGCCTTGGCCTGCGCTACGTCAAAGGTCTGCGCGAAGACATGGGGCGCGAAATCGTTCGCCAGCGCGATGCCCAGTCGTTTTATTCCATCGATGATGTGAAGCTTCGTGTGCCCGCGTTGCAAAAATCCGAGCTAACCGCCCTCGCGGAAATTGGCGCCTTGAATTTTGTCGGGAATAAGTCCGGCTTCCATCGCCGGGATGCGCTGTGGCAAATCGAAAGAGTTTCGCGCCGCGCCGGTCCTCTTCTCGAAACCTGTGAAGAGCCGGAAGAAGCCGGGGACGTATCGACTGCGAGCTTTTCTCCACTGCAGCCCATGACGGCGGAAGCTCGCTTGGTCGCCGATTTTCGCAATACGGGAATGACGGTGGGCCCGCATCCCTTGAGCTATCATCGCCAGAATCTAAAGCAACAAGGTATTCTCTCTGCTATCGATCTGCATCATTTGCCGGACGGAGCCAAAGTCCGCGTCGCGGGTTCCGTGATCGCGCGCCAGCGTCCCGGCACCGCCAAAGGCTTCGTCTTCCTCAGCCTCGAAGACGAAACCGGCATTTCCAACGCCATCATTACTCCACAGCTTTTTCAGCAAGATCACGTCATGATCGTGCATCAGCAATTCCTGCTTATCGAAGGCCGCTTGCAAAACCAAGACAACGTAATTTCCGTCAAAGCCGAACGCATTCGCCCGCTATCCATCACACGAGCCGAAACAACTTCCCACGATTTTCACTAAGGACCATCGGACAGTCTTTTCCTTTAGAGGGGAATCCTTCAGTGCGTCAATTGCGGCAGGGAACGCAGCAAAGCGCTGGCACCATTCCAAAAAATCTGAACGCCGATGCAAACCAACAAAAACGATGAAAGGCGCATAACCACGCTCATCCCCGTGGCACCAAGCAAGGTCGCCAAACGATCCGCGAAGCCGTAGCAGATGAATATGCTCAACGCGATGAGCGCGGAACCCACCACCGCCGCGAGGATGCCGATAAAATTGGGGCCCAGATGCCTCGGCGCATTCGCGCCCAGCGTGATGGCAACAGAGATCGAGCCCGGCCCAACGGTAAGCGGCAACGTCAGCGGATAAAACGCATTCCTGAAAATATCGTGGGACTTGACGTTTCGGCGGGCCTCGCCGCCCCGGTCATCGTCGTCCTTTTGTTTCAGCATCGCCCACGCCGTGGACATCACGATTAACCCGCCGCCCACTTGCACCACCGGCAGAGATATTCCGAAAAACGCGAGGATGTGAGTGCCGATCAGGAACGAAACCACCAGCAAAATGAAACTATTGATCGCAATTCGCTGCGAAAGAAGTCTTCTCGATGCCGTCGAATAATCTCGCGTCAGCGCAAGAAAGATAGGGCTCCCGCCCAACGGATTCACGATCGGGAAGAGCGCGCTCACGATGAGGATGGTGGTCTTTACTGCTTCGAGCAATGGCGCCCCCGGAATTTCGAGTATAGCCGAGCGACAGCCTGACACAACCAGCGTTCACCTGCGTTGCGCAGTGATGACCTTCGAAGTTGTCACCGCTTGCCCAACGTGACGCTGCGTGTGATCGGCGACGTGTACTAGCAGGCCGCCTACGGTCGTAGGCAACGCTTTCTTTCCGACCGTTCTTGATTCTTCCAGGTTGCCTTCCGCAACGGCGCGTACGCGTTCCGCGTTTGTTGCTAGAGCTGCTGCGAGCTCCGCGAACAAGCTGTCGCGCGTCGCACCCGGTTCCGACTCGCCTTTGAGTTCCGCCAATTGCTGTTCCGTGAGGGCGCGACCCTCGGCATAGGTCAGCAAGCGATCCAGACTTCGCGCGATGTGCCGGACGTGAAATGCGATCGACGGGAGTCCCGCTGGACGGGCATTCAACTCTTCCTCGGTCAGCCCACCGCACCATTTCTCCAAATCTTCCCGCGCCAGCTCCAAGGCATGCAACACGCCGCGCGGCACGGCCTTCACATCGGTCATGGTGCCGCGCAACCAGGGTTCAGGCGAGGACGGATTCGGCGACGCTGCCGTAGAAGATTTGTTATCACGCATCTGCGCTCACCTCAACCATGCAACTTTTTCGAATCCGCCGTCTCGCCAAACTTGCACTCTAGAATAGACGATCGTACCTTGCCGAACTACGCGGGCGTGCGCTAGAGTCTCCGTTCTATGCAAAGGAAGGTCATGGCCAAAGAGGCAAGCAGGCCCCAACCCAAGGGAAAAGGCAAAGAGAGCGTGCGCGTCTTGATCTCCCGGACCCGGCTCCAGCGGCGCATTACAGAGATGGCTCGCGAAATCCGCAAGGACTTTCCCGATGAACCTCTGCATTTGGTAGGCGTGTTGAAGGGAGCCGTGTTCTTCCTCACCGATTTAGGAAAGCAGATTCCAGGCGAGGTTTCCTTCGATTTCATCGCTGTCTCCAGCTACGGCGTCGGCACGCATTCCTCGGGGCAGGTGCGGCTTACCAGAGACCTGGATTCCAGCATCGAGGGGAAAACGGTCATCGTCGTGGAAGATATCCTGGACACCGGTATGACGCTGCAGTATTTGCTGCGTGTTTTCGAACAGCGGAGGCCCAAGCGTATCCGTGTCGCCGTGCTGCTGGACAAACCGGAACGCCGCATCGCTGCGGTGCGTGCCGACTATGTCGGTTTCACCATCCCCAACGAGTTTGTAGTCGGCTTCGGCCTGGACTATGCCGAGCGCTACCGCAACCTTCCGGATGTGGGCGTTCTCACCCTTGGAACGCCCGAGAAGAGTGCCGCAAAGGCCGTGTAAAGCAGCGATGCACCGGCAATCATGGGGTCATCGCGCAGCGTCTCTCCCTCCGCCTGCTATAATAGTTCGATTGCATGAATTCTACTGACGCACAGACTCAAACGCTCGCAACAACCGGCAGCCCGGAGATTTCCGCCGAGGTTCTCGCCACGCTCGCCGAAATCGGTGAAGAGGTCAACTCTTCCCTGGATCTGGACGAAGTGCTCGCGCGCACGGCGGCGCTGATCAAACGTCACATCGACTACGAGATTTTTGGCGTGCTGCTGTTTGAAGGAGATGGCTCCTACCTCAAACATCGCTTCTCCATCGGCTATCCGCGGGATCTCGCGGACAATCTGCGTGTTCCTCTTGGACACGGGATCACCGGCACGGCGGCGGCAACCGGACATTCCGTGCGGGTAAGTGACACGTCAAAAGACTCTCGCTACATCAATGCCATCGACAATGTGAGGTCCGAGCTCGCTGTACCTCTGATGCTGCAAGGCAAGTGCGTCGGCGTGCTGGATATTCAGAGCCGTCATCCGGAATACTTCACGCGCGACCAGCAAAACATCTTGACCCTGCTGGCCAGCCGCCTCGCGGTGGCCATCGAGAATGCCAGGCTGTTTCAGCGCGTCCGCGCGCAAGCCGATACGCTTTTGCTTCTTAGCGAAGTTGGCCGCGAAACGGGTTCGATCCTCGACGTCGAAGAGTTGCTGCGCCGCGCCGCGGAGCAAACCAAGCGCGTTATCGACTACCAGATCCTCAGCATCATGCTCTACGATGAAGAGCAGAAAATTTTTCGTCACCGCGTCGACGTAAAACACGGCCAACGCGTTCAAGGAAAGCTCCGGGCAGCCGCCAGCGAAGGTATAGTCGGCGCAGCAGCCACGCTGAAAGAGCCGGTGCGCGTGCCGGATGTGACCGTCGATCCCCGCTATCTCATGGTCAATCCCGAAACGCGCTCCGAGCTCGCGATTCCCATGATGCACAAGGGTAAGGTCATCGGCGTGCTGGACCTTGAGAGCCCGCAGTTGAATTACTTCACCGAGGATCACGTGCAGACGCTTTCGATTTTGGCCTCGAATCTCGCCGTTTCCCTGGAGAACGCGCGCTTGTACCAGCAAGTGGCGCGGGATGAAGCGCGGCTCGAACGCGATCTTCAGGCCGCCAAGCGCATTCAAGGCGCTTTGCTACGCCCCGTGCCCACCGAGGATTTTGGCCTGGACATGGCCGCGCGGTATCTCTCCGCGCGCGAAGTAGGCGGCGATCTTTACGAATTCTTGCGTTATGGGCCGCAGCAGCTCGGGATTGCGCTCGGTGACGTCAGCGGAAAGGGTACCGCCGCCGCACTATACGGCGCCGTGGCCATCGGTATCATGCGTAGCCTCGCCCCTCAGAAGCTCCAGCCTGCGGAGTTCCTCAGGCAGATGAATCAAATCGTGGGCGAGCGGCGCATCGAGGGCCGCTTCATGACCATATGCTTCGCCACGTGGCAAAAAGGCCGGAGCAAACTGCGCGTCGCCAATGCCGGCCAGTCTCAGCCGCTATTGTACAAAGATGGCCGCTGCGGAAAAGTGGAACTCACCGGCTTTCCGCTGGGAATTTTTGAGGACGTTACCTACGACGAATGGAGCGTTACGCTCGAGCCCGGGAATGTCCTGGTGTTTCACTCCGATGGCATAGCGGAAACGCCAAACAGCGAAGGTCAATTTTTTGGCACGGAGGGGCTGCGCAAGCTCATCGAGGATCACCACGATCTCAGCGCCACCGAACTTGCCGATCGTATTTTTCGCGAAGTAGACTGGTTCGCGCAAGGCGCGCCTCCGGCCGATGACCGCACACTGGTTGTGCTAAAAGTGCGATGAGCGGTCCGGGCGCGGTTCCTTCCAAAACGCTTTCTTTCGTGGACCCCGTCTCGTTTACACCCAATTTTTCCTGGAAAGGCACCCGCAAGAGTCCGGCGCGCGGAGAAGCTGTGGTGTGCGAAGGCGTGCCCCTTGTCGATATCGCGGACAAACTTGGCACGCCCACGTACGTCTACAGCCGCGCCGCCATTGACGATGCTCACCACGAGCTGCATCGCGGGCTGGGCGCCCTTCCACACACGCTGTGCTTCGCCGTCAAGTCCAACGGCAATCTGGCCATCCTGAAGCACGTAGCGAAGATGGGAAACGGATTTGACGTGGTCTCCGGCGGCGAGCTTCTTCTTCTTCAAAACATTGGCGTGCGCGGCGATCGCATCGTATTTTCCGGTGTCGGGAAAACCCGCGAAGAGATCCGCGAAGCATTGCGCTATCCTCCGCCCGGCAGTGGTGGCCGCGGCGGAATTCTGCTCTTCAACATTGAGTCGGAAGCCGAGCTGGAATCCCTGTTGGAAGAATCGGCGCGCCACGGAAAAAGGGGCGGCACGCTTCCGGCCGTTTCGATTCGCGTGAATCCCGATGTCCGGGCGGGCGGCCATCCGCACATCGCCACCGGACGCCACGAGCACAAGTTCGGCTTGGATTGGGAAGAGGCTCGCCGGCTCTATCGCGCGCACCAGAATTCCAAGTGGATGCGCTGGCAGGGAATCAGCGTCCACATCGGCTCCCAAATTCTGACATTGGATCCGTTTCGTCGCGCTCTCAGCCGTCTCGCTGGCTACGTCGGTGAATTGCGAAAGACCGGCATCTCGCTGAAGTATTTGGATTTCGGTGGCGGACTCGGTGTCCGCTACACCAAGGAGCGCCCGCCCTCACGCGACGCGTACGCGCGAATGGTTTCGCGGATGGTTCGGCCCCTCGGCCTGCATCTCTTACTGGAGCCGGGCCGCACGATTATTGGCCCTGCCGGCGTCCTTGTCACACGCGTACTCTACGTAAAAGAAAATCGCGGCAAAAAGTTTGTCGTCGTGGACGCGGCCATGAACGACTTGATGCGCCCCGCCCTCTATGGCGCGATTCATCCCATCACCAGGGTGACGCGCGGAAAAGGGAACGCCAAGCCTCGCCAGCGGGTCGATATCGTCGGCCCAGTCTGCGAAACCGGCGACTGCTTCCTTCACGGATGGCCCCTCGACGAAGTAGCCGCAGGCGACGTCCTCGCCATCTGGGTCGCCGGCGCCTACGGCATGTCCCAAGCCTCCAACTACAACGCCCGCTGCCGCCCAGCCGAAGTCCTCGTTGCAGGGAGCCACCCCCGCCTCATCCGCCGCCGTGAAACGCCTCAGGACCTCCTCCGCACCAACGTCATTGCCTAGAAACCCTCTCATCCAGGCACTTTTGGAAGAACCCAAGGAATCTGAGCAAGGAACTCCACCGCACAAAACTTCGCTTCTCTGGGCAGCGTACCCGTCGGGAAAGAGGTCGTGAACCAATGAGCGAAACTTTCCGGTGTTCCTTTAGGCCGTTTATCGGATCCCTCGACTAGTTCGCCGGAAAACAGGAACCATCCGCCGTAGAGATGGCCGCCTGGGTTCTCGGGGCCGAAATCATAGTCAAACGCTTCCCACTCCTTGAGGGGGTCTACGCCAAGTTCCTCCAAGAATTTGAGAAACCCTTTGGGATATACCTTGCTACGTTGGGCCGCGAAGTTTTTGCAAGAAATGCAACTGCACCGGTCAGCGCCCGGCACCGTGATTGTGTCACGATATAGCGCAACCGTCGCCTCGCGGTCGAACCGAATCTTCTGCTGTCCTGCGGAGAGTTCTCTTTCCATATTGCCCATCCTACCGCTCGTCTCGTCCGCCCTCATTGTGCGATTGAAACGAGGCTAGGTTAAACTGTGCCGGCCATGAGCGTTATCGATGAGGTCCTCGCCGCAAACGAAATTTACTCGCGCACGCACGAATTGCGCAAACTGACCCCGCGCCCCGAGCGCAAGCTCGCGGTGCTCACCTGCATGGATACCCGGCTCTCCATTCGTACCCTGGGCCTGAAAACGGGAGACGCCCACATCATCCGCAATGCCGGCGGCATCGTTACCGAGGACACCCTGCGCTCCCTAGTCGTATCGCACTATCTGCTGGGCACCGAGGAAATCATGGTCATCAATCACACCGATTGCGGCTTGATGCACACCAGCGAGCAGGATTTGCGCACCCGAATCCAGAATCGCACCGGAACCACCGTCGTTGCTCCCGCCCACTTCTACACCTTCCAAAACATCGAAGAAAATGTCCGCTACCAATTGCAGAAGCTCCACACCCACCCCTGGATTCCCAAAACGGTCGCCGTCCGCGGCTTTGTCTACGACGTCACCAACGGCCGTCTCCGCGAAATCAAGCCCGCCTGACCGTTTTTCTGCCCCGGGAACGCCAATCTCCCGATTGGCTCTTCGTTCCTAGCGCCCGTCCCCGCCAGCCTACTCCACGCCGCCATTCCGCCGGTTTTCGGCAGATGAAATCACAAAAATCACATAAAATCACAAAAATCATTTGACAAATGATAACTACTATGCTATCTTACCCATGTACCCTGAGGCTGCAGCCCACCACCCGCCGCTAACTCCTTTAGATTCCACTCTTACAGGAGATTCGCCAAATCGCTCATATTTTGAGGAAATAACTCCTTTAGAATCAATCCTAGGTCTTGCTAAGTCCTTTAGATCTCACTCTTACGAAAAATGCGCCCGTAAGTCCTTTAGAATCCACTCTTACAAAAACAGGGGTTTAGAAGTCCCCTGGAATCATACTCTTACAAGAAAGGGTGGGGGAGGGTATTACCTGCTACGCTTCGCCCCACTTCAACTTGCTGCGCAGGATGTCGAAATAAGACTTTTTCGGCGGCTGGATCAGGTTGAGTTTCTCCGCGGCTCTCTTGATCCGAACCTTGTCGGCGGCCTGCATCGGAATGCCGGTCTGCCCGTCGAGGGTCAAAAACACGGACTCGGTGTCCGCGGACAGATTGATTTCCACCAACGAGGAATCCCGCACCACCAGAGGACGGTCCGTGAGCGTGTGCGGACAGATCGGGGTGATCACCCAGGACTCGACGGCGGGATGCACGATGGGACCGCCAGCCGACAGGGAATAGGCCGTCGATCCCGTGGGGGTCGCTACGATCAAACCGTCGGCGTGGTAGCGGCACACCACGTCGCCATCGATCGTCAACTCCAGATCGATCATGCGCGCGAGCTCCCCTTTGTTGACGACCGCGTCGTTTAGCACGCTTTGCCGCTCGATCACCGTTCCGCCACGCTCCAACTGCACGTCCAGCATCACCCGCTCGCTCGACGACAAGTGCCCCGCCAATGTTTCTTCCAAGGCCGGATACATCTCTTCGAGTGTGAAGCTGGTAAGAAAACCGAGACTCCCCATGTTGATCGGCAGAATCGGAATTCCGAGGGGCGCCGCGACGCGTGCGGCGGCGAGAAGCGTACCGTCGCCGCCCAACACCAGTAGCAGCTGCGATTCCTTCGCCAACTGCGCGCGGCTGAGTCCTTTGGACGAATCGTGAAGAGAACCGGCGGTTTCCGTGTCGTACAGCGCCCGGATCCCGCGGGCCTCAAGCCAATGCAGCAGCGGCGGCACAACTACGGCCAGGTTGGAACGCCGGGGCCGCGAAATGATGCCGATCGTGTGGAAGGGTGCCGAAGGTTGCATGTGTGTCTGGGATTCTACTCCAGCGCCTTTTTGCGTGCGTGCAGAAAATACTCCTGATTGCCTTCCGCGCCGGGAAGGCAGCTGGGACGCGCGCCCAGGATCGTAAACCCGGCGGCAACGGCTGCTTTGCGGACGCCGGCGACGGCCTTCTCGTGCAGCGCCGTATCCGCAACGATGCCTCCGCGACCCACATCCTCTCGCCGCAATTCAAACTGGGGCTTTACCAGGATGAGCGCGTCTGCTCCGGGCTTCATCGCCGCCGCCGCGGGCGGCAAAACTTTGCTCACGGAAATAAATGAAACATCCGCAACCAAAAGATCGACCGCCTCGGGGATATCTTCGCGGTGCAATTCGCGTGCATTGCGTTCGATGCGAATCACGCGGTTGTCCTGCTGCAGCTTCCACGCCATTTGATCCACATTGACGTCGATGGCATATACACGCGCGGCGCCTTTTTGCAGCAAGCAGTCCGTAAAGCCTCCCGTCGAGGCCCCGATGTCGAGGCAAACTCGTCCAGCCGGATCGATCGAAAAATCCGCCAGCGCTCCTTCGAGTTTGATCCCGCCACGGCTCGCGTATTTCTGCGCCCGGCTGGCAATCTCGATGCGCCCCTCTTCCGAAACGCTCGTACCCGCCTTTTCGGCGCGCGCGCCGTCCACCCGAACTTCGCCCGCCAGAATCATGGCCCCGGCTTTTGGAAGAGATTCGGCCAGTCCGCGCTCGACGAGGAGAACGTCGAGCCGCTTCCGCGCTGGCTTGGATTTCATCAGGTCTGCCAGCTCGTCAGGTGCGGCGTAAAACGAGGTATTCTGCAATGTCTCGAAGCCGCGCGGCCCGCTCACCGTAGGGCGCCAGTTCCGCAATCGCACGCGTAGCCAATTCGTTCGCAATTTCGTGCGCGCGCTCCAACCCATACACCGCGGGATACGTCGCTTTTTGTTGCGCGACATCCTTCCCCGCGGTCTTGCCCAACGCCGCCGAAGACTCTTCCACGTCGAGAATGTCGTCGGTCACTTGGAAAGCCCAGCCGATGCTCTCGCCAAACCTCCGCAAACGCGCCACGTCTTCCGCACTTGCACCGGCGCACAAGGCCCCTGCTGTAACCGACGCGCGAATCAGTGCCGCCGTCTTCGAGCGATGAATGAATTCCAGCATCTCGGGAGCAATGCGCTTGCCTTCCGCTTCCAGATCGGCGACTTGCCCGCCCACCATGCCCTTGACCGTTCCCGCCGCCGTGGCCACTTCCGTCACAATCGCGATCCCGCGCGTGGCATCGACCGGGGCCGCGCTGATCGCCTCGAACGCCAACGTAAGCAGCGCGTCGCCCGCGAGAATGGCGGTAGCCTCGCTAAATTTCTTGTGGCAGGTGGGCTTCCCGCGGCGCAGGTCATCGTTATCGAGCGCCGGCAGGTCGTCGTGAATCAGGGAATAGGTATGAATGAACTCAATCGCGCACGCAGGGTGCAGCGCGGGTGTAACATCGGCCGCAAAGATGCGCGCCGTCTCCAGGCACAGAATCGGGCGTATGCGCTTGCCACCGGCGAACACGCTATAGCGCATGGCTTCATGGATCGAAGACGGCTGCGTCGTTTCCGAAGGTAACAGACGATCGAGCGCCGCATCGACGGCCACGCGATCTTCTTCAAAGAAGGCGGGAAGTTTCATTGCCGTAGACGTGGCGGGCGTAGAGGAGTGCGCAGCCGTCACGACTCACTCTCTGGTTCCGGATCGAAGGGTTCCGCGGCCAGCTTTCCGTCGGCTTTCTTGAGCAGGATTTCCACCCGGCCCTCGGCCTCTTCCAGTTGCTTCTGGCATTCGCGCGAAAGGGCCACGCCTTCTTCAAATAATTTCATAGCGTCATCGAGAGAAAGTTGCGGACTTTCCAGCCGCCGCACCACCTCTTCCAGGCGCGCAAGCGACCTCTCGAAATCAGGTTTCTTTGGTGGTTCGGGCTTCTTTGCCGGGATGGAGTTCACGCGATCGGCCTTGTCCTCAGCGGGCGCCCATTCCTGGCAGCGCACGCAATCGTATCTTGACCTGCTGCTCCGTGTAATTCTCCGGATCGCAAGACTCCGGCGCGGGAAGCAAACAGCATTCTAAGGCACGGTGTCGAACCGAAACAATCGCTTTGTGCGGCGAACGTCCTTCGCTGCACACCAGCCGCACCTCAAGGCGCGGGTTTCAACGTCAGCGTGTGTTTGCGCGCATTCGCTTCGGCGCCCTCGCTGAAAGGCTCAAAGATGGGTTTCCCTTCGTACCAGTAAGAAAACTGGTCCGAATAATGACCGCTGCCCGGCTGTCCGGACTGTCCCGTGGGAATCAGCAAGATCGATTCGTCCCAATTCCCAAGATTCGCAACGAAGCGCATCGCCGGCCCGTGGTGTTTCGTCGCCGCGCGCACGCTGTATCCCGTGCCAGACTGCGGCTTGTCGGCGATGCTCAGAAGTTTCTTCAGCAGGCCTTCACGCCCGATGGGATGGAGCATATCCAGCGAATTGAATCGCCTCCACGGCCAATCTTCGATCCGCGAGCTCTTCGATTCCTCGGCGAGCTTGGCCACGCCGCGATCCGCCGCCGCCATCAGCAAGTCGTCGTAATTCTTGTACGCGTGCGGCAACCATTTCTCGGGACGTTCCGTCAGGATCTTCTGCAAAAATGCAGTGCTGCGCCATTGGTAGAGATTGACCTGCTCCCCAAGATACGGTTCCAGGATCAGCGCCAGAGCCGTGCGTCGCGTGGCCGCAAGAAACGAAACCTCGGTAGAGTCCGCATCGGCGATGCCGTTCCAATCTTTCAACCCGTTGATGAGCTTCTTCGCGCGTTCGTCTTTCGGCTGGCTCGTCTTCGCCCCAGCCAGCAACTGATCGGCGAGGAAGACGTGCGGATAGCTGTAGGTATCGGTCTGTACCTTCAGCATATCGGTCGGCCTTAAATCGTGCTTATCGTGAAGCAAATCGTAGATGCGCGCGGTGCGATACGGTTCTTCCCAGTGGTCCGTCAAATACGGTTTGTAGTTCGACCCGACTACTCGCGC
Source organism: Candidatus Acidiferrum sp. (assembly GCA_041478205.1). Taxonomy (GTDB): domain Bacteria; phylum Acidobacteriota; class Terriglobia; order Acidiferrales; family UBA7541; genus Acidiferrum. The sequence goes on along the minus strand of JBGOVR010000049.1, from coordinate 988 downwards.
GTTCGCCGTCACGATCAGCCCGCTATCCGGATTTAAAGCTTGCGGAAGTTGATCGAACGGGATGTACCCGGTCCATTCGTAATCATCGACGTCGCCGGGAACTGGAACTTCGCCGTGTCCCTTCTTTCGGATGGGAACACGGGCCGCCATGATGTACCCGATATTTCCTTCCACATCGGCATAAACCGTGTTCTGCCCGGGTCCCCAGGCGCGTTTCATGATGCTGCGAAATTCCTCCCAATTCTTCGCTTTTCCCAGCCAGCTGTAGGTATTTCCCAATCCGCCCGGTTCCGTCGCCGTCCAGCGCAGCGCGTACGCCTTGTCGCCCTCGCGATGCACCACGGGGCCGTGCCGCGTCACAACCAAGATCAAGTGTTCGTCCGCCTGGCCCTTCACATGAATCACTTCGTCGAAAACCTGCGCCTTGTTCCAAGCGCCCTTGACGCGGTATTCGTCTGGGGCCGCCGGATTGAATTTCTCGATATAGAGGTCCTGCACGTCGGCGCCACTATTCGTAAAACCCCAAGCGATCTTGTCGTTGTGACCGATCACCACCAGCGGGGCACCCGGCAACGTAAAACCTTTCACGTTCCAACCAGGCGCCGTCAGGTGGATTTCGTACCAGATCGGGGGTATCGAAAGCTCCAGGTGCGTATCGTTGGCCAGCAGAGGCTTGCCCGTCGCCGTATGATCTCCGCTCACCACCCAGTTGTTGCTTCCGAGTCCGTGGCGAATTTCTCCGCGCGTATCTTCCAGAAAGCCGCGAATCGAATGCGCCAGCGCTGAAGTGAGATCGGGAAATCCCTCCGATGTCGCAGCGCCCGCGGAACCCGACGCGCTGGCCTTCAGCACCGTATCCGGCTCCATGTCGTCGTCATCATCTTCATCGTCGGGATCGACGCGAGAACGCTGCGAACCATCATTTGTCACGTTCGGGTCGCCAACGACGAAGTGATCCATCGCCGTGTCTTGCGAAAAAAGATCTCTC
>JBGOVR010000040.1:0-31757 GCA_041478205.1 Candidatus Acidiferrum sp. | reverse complement strand
TTCGGAGAGACCTTCGAAGCTGCAGCAGAGAGTGTATGGAGTTAACAGAAATTCTAGTTGTCCCGGCCAGTCGTCATCCACGAACCCAAGAACACGATACCCAAGGTCCGGCTTAGCTTCAAGTCTTTGCGCAAACTCGATAGCTCGTGAATTAGTGCCCAGAATCAATACGTGCCGAAGATTATGACCGCGCAAACGAATCCTTTCAAGCAGATGTCGGACAGCGATTCGCGCAATGATTACCAAGGAAGAGCTCAATATCCAAAATACGACCAGAAAATCGACAGTAATCATAGTGACCTTACACAATTTCGTCACCACCATGAGCCCAATTGTCGCCAGAGTGGTAGCTTTTACTGCATCAATGACCAGCGAGGTCTGTGTCGAAAGCCGTCGTGATTGATAGAAGCCACAAACGGAGAAGATCAAATGCCACACACACAATACGACCGCAAAAATCACAAAATTGGAGAGCTTTACTCGCATCGAAAAGAAGGCCGAGGAAGTGACACTTCCTCCTTCCTCCGAAACAAGCAGGGCCGTTGCCAATCCGAAGGACAGGACCATCAGGCCCGAGTAGAATAATTTTAGCGTCCCTAAAAAGAATCGATGCTTGGCTGTGTTCACGAAAACAGGCTCCGCCAAAAACATTTCATCTTGCTTGACAGTTCGGATGGATCAAAATACAAAAAAGAGCCTCTACAATTGGCATGCGTCGATTCAACTAGACAATAGTGTGAGTTGTTGGACTGCCCCGTGTTGACGTCCAACCGGATGTGGACAAACCGGGACCGCCTAAGCCGTCCGTCTTGGCGCTGACTGTTTTGGGACTGATGCCAGTACGGGAATCCGCAGAATTTCGGCTACCTCGCCGGGAGTCCGGAAGGAGGGGTCGAGATATTCTGCTGCAAATGCAACCGCCACACTTCCGAAGACCGCCAGGAGAAACCCGATTGGCAGAATGACGGCAACGCTATAGGCAGGCAGCACGGGCACTGTTGGCGGCACTGCAATCGCCACGTTTCCGATTCTCTTCTGATCCAGCGCGTCCGAGGTGCGTTCTTGTTCTCTCTTGGAAACGTAAAGCAGGTAGTTGCCTTCGTCAAGCTTGGCTTCGCGTAGCAAACTAGCCTGCTGCACCGCCTTTTGGTCCAGCACGACCATTTCTTTATGCAGGCTCTGGATGCTGCGCTCAACCGCCGCGGCGGTGGCCTTCTGAGAAGCTAGGTCCGCTTGCGTTTTGGCGATGTCCTCTCTCAGCAGCTCATACGTAGGGTCACGATCTGTGGTTTGGTTTACATACTGAGTCTTTTTCGCCTCCGCTATGGCGGCCTGCGTTTGGGCAATCTCTTGATCGGCTTCCTGAACGAGCGGATAGCTTGGGTCGTACTTCAGCGCCAGCTGAGTCCGCCTAGTCTGCGCTGCGAGTAAATTGATTTCCAGCTGTTGCAGAAGGACATCCGCGGTATTGGATACCTGTTGCGTGGAGGACCTGGAAGGCGTCGTGTTCATTTGGGCCTGTTCGTCGCTCATCCGATGCTCATCGGCGGCAATAGTCTGTTGAGCTTGATGTAGGGCAGCTACCGAATTCACCACCTCCTGGGCCATATCTGTGCGCACAACATCAGGCGCGGCAACACCCTCTGTCTGGCTGAAACTCGCGAGACGCATTTCTGAATCCACGAGCGCCAGCCTGTACTTCTCTGTTTCCTTTGAGAAAAACTCAGAGGAACCCGTGGGACGCTGGACGGCAATGTGCTTCTCCATATACAGCGCAGCCAATTTGTTCAGCACGCCGCAGGCGATCTGGGGGTCCGAGGACTTGTAGCTCACTGCAATCACGTCGGTCTTTTTTACAACCTCAGTGCCCAACTTCTTGCTAAGGCGTTCCACAGCTCTGGCAACGTACCAATCGTCCTTCTGACGCGGAAGAAGCGAAGCCAAGAGCGTTTGTTTTTCACGCTCCTGAAGACCGTTCGCTAGAACTACCTGTCGTAGTAACTCGGAGCTCTTGAGCAATTCAACCTCTGAATTGATCTCTTCTTCGCTTACGGGCGGCGGATTGGCTGTCTGGACGGTCGCCTCGGAAGTCACTAAGGGATCCAACCGTTGGCGATTAACGAAAATCTCCATACTGGCCTTGTATTGTCCTGACATGACTATGGCCCCAACGACGGCCCCCGCGAGGAGCACGAAGAAGGAAATAGCCAAGGGACGCTTGTTACGGAATAACGGTCCAATGAGATCCCGCAGTGTGGGATCCGCCGGTACCGCGTCTTGGGCTTTTCGAGGGGTCGGTTGGTTCATGATGCTTCTCCTTCTCGAGCTTGCTCAGGCCAGCATTCAGGTCCTACGTGCTCAAGGACTGCCATGGATTTACGGAAGGTGCTTCCTGAAATTCCCGATGACTTTTTCCGACACAAGTTAGCTGCCCTATAAGAGTCACCAGCAGGTACTCTAAATTGCCGCTACGTTGTAACCTGTGATTCGCATCGCGATCGATCTTTGAATTAGGTTTACAGAAATAATCAAGCTCTGGTCGCCATTGACCGCGGTGAGAACGCCCTCAATGCCGTCAAGGCATCCTCCGCGAATGCAGACGCGCTGACCGATCTTCAGATACGGGTAAGGCTCGAAAGGGACCCGCTGTTCGAGTAGTGTTTGCAGCGCTTCAATCTCCCCGTCGGGGATAGCAGAACCAATACCACGGACACCGACAAAGCTGTTCACACCGTTAGTGCGCAGGATGGAGACACGAGTGTCTAGAGTGGGCGCAACCCGCACGAATACATACCGAGGAAACAGAGGCGGGTGAATCACCTGCTGCCGGTCACTCCACTGATGCTTGACTGAAAAGACTGGAAGAAAGATATCGATGCCTTTCTTCTGAAGTTCAGAAGCAACCTTCTTTTCATAACGGGGCCGAGTCTGGATCGCGAACCAGGAGGATTCGCCCGCTCCAGGCGTCGCAGTCGTTGATAGTAGTTCGTTAGCGTAGGATTGAAGAACTGACAAGGCATAGCTCCGCTATATTGAGTCACAGCATGAGTTGAATTTCCGCAGACCCAGCTGGGAGAAACAGGTCTGCCCGGCATCTACAGCCAGTGGTACAACCGTTCCGGAATCGGGAACGTGCGCCTATTGAAAACAGCGCCCAAAATCTTAATGCCTGACGCACGCAGATTTTCAGTGACGGTCAGGGCCACTTCTCTTCGCGTCGAATTTGCTTCCAGAATCAGCACGAAACCGTCCGTAAGTTTCCCCAGAGCGATTGCGTCGGCATATCGAGTCAGCGGCGGCGCATCGATCAACACGTAATCGAATTCCTTCCGCAATTCTGTGAGCCGATCCTTTAGATGGTTGGAATTGAGGAGCCTTGGAGAGTCCGCCGTCAGCGATCCGCATGAAAGCAGCCAAAGTTTCTGATTCCGCAGAGGCTTTACGAAGGATCGGATCGGCCCTACCTGGAGTAGTGCATCGGTCAGACCATAGTGATTCGTAGTGCCAAACAATCCGGGCAACGCCGGTGATCGCAGGTTCGCATCGACGAGGCAAATCGATCCGGTGACATTACTTGCCAAAGTCTCGGCTGTGCGAACGCACAGTTGGCTGCAACCGCTACCGTGATCAATGCCGGCAAAGACAACCATGCGCGCGGGATCTTGCCCCTGCAGCAAGAAAATCCGCTGTACCAACCGCAGAGACTCTTCGCGAGCTAGTTGGTCGAGGTCGAGGCCTGCTGCGTCCCGCTGGGCAGCCCCGTCTGCATTACGGTAGTCATTTGCATTCCGGTCGTCCGCCGTGGTCTCGGCCTCACGAACCTCACGGACGGGACCAAACTCTGCGCCCCTGCCTGCCAACTCCATCAGCTCAAAGTTCCGGCTCATCGTTTCCCTGCCTGTATGGCCAGAGCATCAGTGGCGGGATCAACCGCGCGCTGCACGTCTCCTGAGGGTATTCTCGTAGAAGGCCTGTGAACCCACGGCCCAGCGTCAGCAGCGCTTGCATCGCTCAGCCAGGAATTCAGTTCATCGCTGTTCAGGGCTGACGGCCAGCTCAAAATGAATAAAAGGAGTGCACTGGCAATTGCGAGCCTTCGAACCCAGTTTCTGAAGAGCGACTCCTTTTGCCGGCGGGGTTGACCCTGCCGAGCCCTCAGCTTTGCCTTGTGGTCCGATTCTGAAAGTAGACCTGTCTCTTCTTCTCTCAGTGATTCAAGATCGAGGTCCGCCAAGACCTCGCGCACTATGTCCTGATCAATCATTTTTTGCTTCAAAGCGCAGCCGATCGACATGGCATTGAAGCAAATGTTGTTGATGTTGCGAGGAATCCCTCCGCTGCATTCGGCGATCAAGCGTCGCGCGTCAACCGTAAACGGGGACGCGCCTCGGTACCCCGCGGCCCACAGCCGGTGATTGATGTAAGCCCTGGTTTCCTCGATCGTAAAAGGCTCGATCCGGATAATCATGGAAATTCGTTGTCGGAGCTGTAACATCGAGGGCCTGGCCAGCCGCTTGGCAAGCTGTGGCTGCCCCGCAATAACGATCTGCATCAGTTTTGCCCACGGCGTCTCGAAATTGGACAAGAGGCGAACCGACTCCAGGACCTTTTCTTCCAGGTTCTGGGCCTCGTCAATCACGAGAATGAACCGCCGGCCGGCACGCATCTCTTCCATCAAGAGCCGGTTCAGCGCGTCGTGCATCGCTGGCAGATCCTTTCCCGAGGCATCGATATTCAGGTCGAGAAGGATGTGACGAATAAACTCACGTGAGTCACAATCGGTTTGGAACACAAACGCCGTTCGCGCCCTGTTGCGCATCTGTTCGAGATATTGGTACAGCAAGGAAGTCTTGCCCATCCCCGGCTTGGCAATCAACGCAAGAAATCCCCGACTGCTTTCCGTGCCGTAGACGAGCGAGGCTAGCGCCTCCCGGTGCATTCCCCCGAGATACAGAAACCGAGGGTCTGGAGTGTCACCGAACGCTGGCTCTGCGAGTTGGTAGTAGTCTAGAACCATTCCATTCAGCCGCCCGCCTCGGAACCGGCATCAAAACGCTTCGCGAACTCAGGTTTGCTGATGCTTCGATGATTCATTCGTCGAGAGTTCGACTTACCCATAAACCTATCTCAGGTAAACCTCGTTCTGAGACACAAACTACAAGAACGCTGACGAGGTTAGGCTCGTCCCGATGGCATAAGGAACGTATTTCCGGAATTTCGTAATTGCTTTCTCGGGAACAAAGATCATGTCGCCGGGAACTAAATGAGCATCTTCGTTTACGTTCTTTCCTTGCAAAATATCATTGAGTTTCAGCTTCTTAACCTCCACCCAGTCGGTTGAAACACGGTGGAAAAGGAAAACCTGCGTCTTCGCAGTAGGCGCAAATCCACCGGCAATCGCAACTGCTTCCGTTACGGTCATGTCGTAGCGAAGATCATACTGTCCCGGCTTGTTCACCTGACCCGAGACGATGAAAAACGGTCTCTGGAAATCGATCAGATCGACGGCGATGATAGGATCATGCAGGATTGTCGAATAGGCCTTTTTCAGCGCTTCGATGATCTCCGGAACCGTCAATCCTTGGACATACAGACTTTCCGCATTTTGCAAACTGATGTATCCGTCCGGCTGGACGGTAACCGTCTGAACAAGTTCTGGAGACAGCGGAAATGAAATCAGTAGTACGTCGTCCCTAAGAACCCGATATCGAGGGTTCCTGTGCTCTAGAGCCGGTCGATCCGAGTCGGATGGATGTTGAGACGCTCCGTTCACCGCGGAGGCCTGATTCGAAGCGGCTAGACTCCGGCTTGGCCGGGTTTCTTGGCCAAGGACAGCAACTACGGAAGCCATAAGAAGAATCAACTGCCCAACTACCAGCATCTTCATTCTAACCATGCCTAACGCCTTTCTTTCGCAGAAAATGGAGACCCACGAAACCCAAGAGATAAATTTCTACGCTCACCAATGCGTTCGCTGGCGGAGAAGTGACCGTCAACACATATGCAGCCAGGGCGCAGGTGTCGCGCGCGTCATGTCATCGCCCTGCAGACGGTTGTGCTTGGAACTCTCCCATCTAGAAATCATTGGGACTCTCAGTCGATATCGCACCGCCTTCCCGCCGTCCACGGGAGGAGCAGCTGTCGTCCGTTGTGCGCGCATCTGGAGGTTGCGACCCATTTCTTGTTTCATGAGCTGCAAGGTATAGGTCTTTCCGGATGGTCGCAAGTGGCGAAAGAACCTGGATGGCTGCGGAGGGATTCCTCTTGTTCTGGCAACAGAAATTTTTCCAGAATTGAGGAGGACTCGCCTTTTCAACCTGAGAGAAGAAACTCTCCACGCAAAAGACTTTTTGCCTCTACTCCATTACCTGCCCAAAGGGACAGGCAATCAGGGTCGCTGACGCCGCAGCGCCCAAAGATCCCCGCCGAACACAGGAACGCCAGGTCGAGCGTTTGTTCGATATCTATCTCCTGTTTCAACGAATTACCTGAACCAGGGGCGCTTGCCTGTCGGTTTGATTCGAAAACCACTCCGCACGTCACGGGCGGACCGCGTTCTTGGCGGTCCACCCCACCACCGGATACGTGCACAATGTAGAGGAACGTGTAATATAATCCGTCTGCTTGGGTTCTCCCGAGAACGAAAACTTAATGTTCTCCATCGAGAGTTTTTGCGTGCCATTTGTGGCGAGTTGGGTTTAAAATTCATAGTATCCAGCTCGGAAATTCTGGGGGATCTTTGATGGACTCTCCGGGCATGCGTATTAATGTTCTGATTGCCGATCGGGACAATATGGCTGGCCAATTGATGGCCAGCGCGCTCAGGCGTTGCCGCAACCAGTTCGACGTCGTGGCCGTAGCCACAAATTCTAGTGAAGCGATCGGAAAACTAGGCGCACACAAACCGCACGTTGTGCTGGTTAGCCCCGAACTCGAAGACGGATCTCAAACCGGGTTCAAGGTCCTTCAAATCCTCCGCGCGTCTCATCCTCAGACTGGCGGTATTATGATGTTGCATTCCTGCGTACGAGACTCCGTCATTGCGTCCTTCTATGCTGGGGCACGCGGAATTTTCTGCCGCGATGAGTCGTTCAAAGCCCTTTCAAAGTGCATCCGTACCGTACACGAAGGAAAAATCTGGGCCAGTAACCGGGAGCTGGGATACATTCTCGACGCTCTCACGCGTCTCAAACCTATTCAGGTGAGTACGAACTGCGGAATGGCATTACTCACACCGAGCGAGCAGCATGTTGTCGGCCTAGTTGGCGAAGGCATGAAGAATCGAGAGATCGCTCAACAGCTCGGCCTAACCGAACATACCGTGAGTAACTACATGTATCGAATCTTTGACAAGCTGGGAGTGTCGAGTCGGCTCGAGCTGCTTCTCTATGCCATGAGCCACCAAGATCCGGGCAACCCCGTTTGATTGCTTTCTCAAATCCAGTGTGGTGCCATGGAAAACCACCCCAGTCAGGTCTCGGAACCTCGGAGAGGGCAGCTGCCTTATCTTTTCCTAACTCGAATGACAGAACTGATCTGTGTATCGTGCGTCGCTCTTTCGCTGTTTGTGCCGCCGCTACCAGCGCAAGAGAATGCGGCAAGTCTCTACAAAACAAAATGCGCGCTCTGCCATGCGCCGGATGGAAGCGGTAGCGGCCCGGTGGGCAAGCAATTGAACGTCCCGAGTCTGCGTTCTCGAGAGGTACAAGCGCAGACCAACGATGAGTGGATTCAAGTCACGGAAAATGGCAAGGGCAAAATGCCCGCCTATAAAGGCAGACTCAGCGACGACCAAATCAGACAGCTCATAATCTACATCCGAGAGCTTGTCGCAAGAAAATAATGGCTGCGGCCAAAGCTCGGAATGTTCTTCCCCAGCCCTGGAATGGGTGGGGCCGGTACGCGTTCCGACGTGTAGCTCGATCGCAATAACTTTCCCGACGGCGTCGACAGCCATCCACGAGATTCGAGTCCAAGGGTTCGAACTACGGAGCCCTCATCCGCAGCTTTGGGGCTAATTCCATCACTATCTGCAGAATACCCAACGGATTCAAGGAAATCAGAAAGTTCGATTTGCACTCCTGAGAACTCCTAACCGGTTTCCCCTGGACTTGGAAGAGAACCTGCGCTTTCATGGATTGGGGTGGAGACGGACTTTGAATTCCTTTGACGCCGGTATTATTTCTTTTCTGAACCAGTTCGCCCACCGTTCTTGGACGTTCGATTCCTTTGTCACGATCGTCGGCTTCAACCCGCTCATCAAAGGCGGCGTGATCACCTCCTTGATGTGGTGGGCGTGGTTTCGGCCTGGCGTAAATAAGACGCGAGACCGCGAACTCCTTGCTTACGGAATCATAGCGTGTTTTCTAGCTGTGTTTGCTGCACGAACGCTCGCGGATGCGCTGCCTTTTCGTGAAAGACCTCTCTTAAATGCCGCACTCCATTTTCAGCCACCCTATCGCGCCGACCCCGGCAGTGTGATCGGCTGGAGCTCTTTCCCCAGCGATCACGCCGCAGTGTTCTTTGCGCTCGCCACCTGCATTTTGTTCGTTTCGCGAGGCGCTGGAATCCTGGCTCTCTCTCATGCTTTTTTCGTTGTTTCTCTGCCGCGAGTCTACATGGGAATCCACTATCCGACGGACATCTTGGCCGGCGCTCTAATTGGGGTGGGCATGGCTTCCTCAGCGAAGATTGCCGCCGTCAGGACGGTTGTGACGCGTCCCGCCATGCGGTGGCTCGAGAAAGATCCCGCAACGTTCTATGCCGCTCTCTTTCTTTTGACGTATCTAATCACAGTCACCTTCGACCCCGTCCGCAAGATCGGCGTTGCTTTCTTCGAGATCCTGAGGACCGCACTTAGGCGGTTGGGTTAGGTCGAATCGCAATACTGTCGCAACTTACATCATCCGAACCTGCGTCCTCGCGAGCCGCAAGCCCGCCTATGGATGCAAATTCAGCGACGAAGGTGCCATTTGACACTCTCAATTGTCTTCTCGGCATGTCGATGTCAGTTACGTCCACGGCTACTGAAAACTGTGATGATAAACCATCCGTCGTGAAAGCATCTTGGGTGCTAACGAGCGATAGACAAGCCACGCGGTTCGAGGCGCTGGAGCCGCTGCGGCAAGGAGTGCGCGACTATTGCGGCGGGGAAATTCGACGAAGAGTTTCGCATCGTACGGCCAGACGGCGTGTCGCGCTGGATTTGGAGTAAAGGCTCCCCGGCCCCGGCCTTCGACGCAGGTGGGGCCCCTCTGTGGCTTGTTGGCATCGCGCGGGATATAACTTCGCGTAAACAAGCTGAGATGCAAATTAGCGAGCACCTAGACGCTGCAGAGGCCGCGCGTGCCGAAGCCGGCGTTTTGCGCAAATCAACATTGGCACTTAGCCAAAACTTAGCTATGGATTCCGTGTTGGACACGCTTCTCCAATGTATTTTGGAGCTGATCCTTCTTTGATACCGCAACTATCCTATTCGTGGAAAACGGAGCGGACCTGATGGTTGCGCGCGAAGCTCCCCGAGTGATGTCTAAGAGGATTGGATTGACCTTCGACGCGTCCGAGCACCTGTTTCTCCAGAGAACTCTATTTGAGCACAAGGCGATACTGCTAACTGACGTTGCCAGGGAACCGGAATGGCGAGATGTTCAGCCTCTCGATCGAATCCAGTCGTGGCTTGGCGTCCCACTGATTGCTGCTGGTCATGCGAGTCGGCCCAAACTGTACGAAACGAGTACTCTTCTGATCGGGATTGACGTACCCAGTACGAGGCCGCCGTCACCACTGACTTGAGCACGGAGTCTGGGACCATACTTCTAAACGGACTCCCGAAGGATGCACCATTGGTGCTGTCGGCCTACTTGCCGGCACGCATGGAACCCAACTACTTTATCGCACCACACCTGAGGCTCAATTCCTTCCCTGCTTGACCCGCGCATCGCGGCTCGGTTACTTCTAAGCAGAGGGTCGGGAGTTCGAATCTCTCCGTGGCGCGCCGCTCGTTTTATTTCGCGAGGAATGAAAATCCCACGTTCCAGATACGTTCCAGTTGGGACCAAATTTCGAGGTTTTATCGTTTTCAGCGTCTTTATTTTTCAATAACTTACGTGTTTTCAATAAGCCGAAATATTCCGACCCCCCCCCGCCTCCACCATTTTCGCTTTATTCTTCAGATTTAAGATACGCAGGCCCGCCAAAGCTGCGTGCCGACGACGGAGCCAGCCCACCTCGCGAAGACCTAATCATTATTTTGTCACCGCGGTTCCCGTCGAACCGCAACGGCATTGACGAGCGCCCGCCAGGGCCGTTCTCTCACTTGGATCCGTGACACCTACGATGAGGTTGTGGGAGTCGTGTTGTCCCCTCAGGAAGCCGACAGGGCCGTGACCAAATCGTGACCAAATAATGACGTGACTTTCGACATCCTTTTTAGTAAAAGATGGCGACCTGTGTCCCCACGTCGATATTGGCTGTTCACTCAAATTCAAGGGGTGTGATCAACGATGCGAAAACTCTTTGCAGGCGTTTCTCTAGTTGCGCTCTGTTTGCTCAGCAGCGACAGCTTTGGGCAAACGCATAAAGCAGTGACTCCTCGTTTGCCGGTGGCTGTTGATGGTAGTTTCTTTAGGGCCCTGGGTACCACTCCCAAACACACTAGTTCCAACAAGATGTCGGCAGCGGCCAATGCGGCAACCAAGCAACAACCGTTGCGGATCGTCTCCATACCGAACTTCAGCAGCTCGTTCACGTTTCAAGGAACGGTGTTTCCGTTCACGATGCTGGGGCATAGACCGGAGGCGGGTGGAACAACGGAGGTGCCTACTTCCTACGTTTCGATCTCCTTCTTCTTCGATGAATTCGCCGACACGAACGGAAATAACCTGGTCATCGACGCCGGCGCTCTGACCCACGCCGTGGTGGAGTCCCCCGAATTCGATCGCTTTCCGTACACCTCGGGAAACACGCAGTTTACCGACGCGGTCCAGCGGGCGGAATTTTTTAACGTCATCAAGCACAAAACCGGTGACGATGCGTGGCACACGCTCTTCGAGGATCCGCGGATGCTCATACCCGTAACCGTGGAAGTGCCGGTGGGTTCCTCGGCGGTATTCTCTCTTCCCGATGGCAGCTTCGTCGCCCTGATGGACATCAACTTCCTCGCTTCGCAGTTGAACACCCTGCTCCAAACCGAAGGCGTTAAAGTTACCGAGGTGCCGATCTTCCTTACGCACAACACCGTTTATGGCGACTTCCTGGCGGGAGTGCCCCAAGACTGTTGCATTGGCGGCTTCCATACCGCGTTTGAAACCAACCAGGCTGGAAACAAAATCTTTGTGCAGACATTTGCTTTCGCCACCTGGCTGGATGCGAACATCGCTGATTTCGTTTTTGGCGATCCCACGGTTTTTGCCGACGTGCAAGCACTCAGCCACGAACTTGCCGAGCTCGCGAACGATCCCTTTGTGAACAACATCGTGCCCAACTACCAGATCCCCGGCGCACCCCCTGGCGCTTGCCAAAACGTGCTGGAGGTCGGAGACGTAGTTGAAAACCTTAACAACGCAGCCTTCCCGGTAACCATAAACGGCTTCACCTATCATCCGCAAACCGAAGGTTTGTTGCAGTGGTTCGAGGGCCAGAGTCCGTCAACCGCCATCGGTGGAGCCTACAGCTATCCAGACACCACCCAGCTCACTTCGCCGTTCACCCCTTGCCCCACAAAGTAACTTGTTTCATCAGAGCAAAAGAGACGCCAGGTTTGGCGCCTCTTTTGTTCCGGGGCGGGTTGCACTTGCCTCCATTGCACCGGGTGTCGCAGAATACCTGAGCTTTACCGAGCCGAGATGAGAGGCATTGTGGCATTCAGCGACGACCTAGCGATCATCACCGTGCAGGAACGCGAACTCCAGTTCTCCCGGTTCGATCAGGATGCCGCCTGGCAACTGGGATTGCGTTTGCGGGAATTGGCTCTTTCGCGGAAGTTCTCCGTCGCGATTGACGTTCGCCGCTTCGGCCAGCCACTCTTCTACACGGTCCTCGGGCGCACCTCGCCCGACAATGCCGAGTGGGTGCGCCGCAAGAGCAACGTAGTCGCCCGATTCCATCGCAGTTCCTACGCCATCGGTCTGGAGCTGCAGCAGAAAAGCGCCAGTCTTTTCGATGAGTATGGCTTGCCTTTGTCCGATTACACCCCGCACGGAGGATCCTTTCCGATCAGCGTAACCAACGCCGGTGTGATCGGATCGGCGACCGTTTCCGGCTTACCGCAGCGGGCGGATCATGAACTGGTGGTCGAAGCGTTGTGCGCGGAACTCGGCAGGAATTACGCCGATTTGACCCTGCCGGCTCCTCCGGCATAGGCAAAAGCGCGTTCAGAACTCCAGGTGTACGCGAAGGGTCGGCACCAAGACCGGCCCGCGGTCGCGGTTATAGCCCGGATGATCGAGGTACTGAAAGCCAAACGAAGGGTAAAACCCCCGCCAAACATGCAAGGTGTAGTACGTCTCAACGATATTTTCCCGCCCGTAATTCAGGCGGCCGTCTCCCAGCAGAAAGCCGGAGCCGCGATCGGCGCAGTTCGTCACAATTCCAGCCGAGCGTGATCGACGCCCGACAAGTCCCAGATGGCGTCATTCAAATCGTTTGGACGTGAAGTGAATCACGCTTTGCTCCACAACTTGCTGTATCTTAGTGGCGCACGCGAGGAGCCCTGCGCTCGCGTTCTTGCGAAACTTAGGAGAACTCCGCGGTGAAAAACGCCCTGCTCGCCATATCGCTCGCGACGATTCTGTATGCGCCGGCGGCGCGAGCCCAGTCCGGACCAGAAGCCGGTGGTCATGAGTTGCAGCTATGGACCGGTGGAGGCCACGGCCTGAATGGCAGCACGTCGGACACGGGCCTCTGGAACGTGGGCGTGCGCTATGGTTGGGTGCTGACCGATCCGGTGGGTCCTGGCCCGCTGCGCGGCAGATTCGAGTATGCGGTGGACGTGATCCCGATCTTCCTGGTTTTTCAGCGGCCCGGCACGGCGTACGGATTCGGCCTGAATCCATTCGCGCTGAAATGGAATTTTGTGGCCCATCACAACGTCGCGCCCTACATCGATCTCGGCGGCGGCACGCTGTTCACGAATACTCAGGCGCCTCCGGGGACATCCCGGGTGAATTTCACCACCAGCGGCGCGGCCGGCGTGCATTTCCTCCGGAGCAAGTACAACTGGAGCGCCGAGGTCCGCTTCATGCATATTTCGAACGCGGGTCTGACCACGCCGAATCCGGGCATCAATACAATTCAGGTGCGCCTGGGATTTGGCCGCTTCACTCATCCGGAATAGCCTGGGCCGCTTAACGCACACCATGAAACCCTCGCCTTTGCCCGCACATCTTATTACCATACCGAAGCCCCGATAGCGGGTAGATAACGCGCCTACAGAGATGAGGTGGTAAAAATGAAATTCGCTTGGATCGCCGTGGTGATAGTTGCTGTGGTTGCAGTGGCGTTTGGAATCAGCTCCTTGCGAGCTGGAGACAAAGCGCCCGCAGTGGGAACTGCGGCGCCAGACTTCACGCTGAATTCGCAAGAAAACAAACCGGTCAGTTTGCATGATTTCAAGGGCAAGTGGGTCGTGCTTTACTTTTATCCGAAGGATTTTACGAGTGGGTGCACGGTGGAGGCGCACAATTTCCAGCGCGATCTGGCCCAGTATGAACAGAAGAATACGGTCATCGTGGGCGTCAGTGTGCAGGACGAAGATTCTCACCAAAAGTTCTGTACCAAGGAAGGCCTAAGCTTCAAGCTGCTGGCGGACACGAAACAAGAAGTGTCCGTACAATACGACTCGGTGATCCCTGTCGTGAAGCTCTCGGCGCGGCACACTTTCTTGATCGATCCGCAAGGCAAAGTAGAAAAGGTGTGGCTCGACGTGAAGCCCGCGCAGCATAGCGAAGAAGTGCTGGCGACCCTGACACAACTACAAGGAGCATCTACAACCAAGTAGCCGCCCTACCGATTCGGCAGGACGCTGAGGGCGGGCACGTGCATGAGCCGCTCGTCGGCGGTGACCAGGGTCAGCTCGTACACTTTTGCGGTCGCAACCAGGAAGCGGTCCGCCGGATCGCGGTATCCAAGCTGTGTAAAGGGAATTTCATTCGCCACTTCCCACGAAAAGGGAGCTTCCCGCAGGGACAGCTCCCTTTTCGATTTTTCTATCCACCGATTCATGTCTTCGCGGAGAGTGACGCGCCTTTTTTCCAAGAGGACGACAAGTTCCCAGATGCTGACCGGAGACAGCCACAGATCGTTCTTAGGATCGGCTAGGGACTGATTCACCTCTGAAGTTAGCTTCCAGGGCTCTCGATGGATCCACAACCAAATGTGTGTATCCAGTAGGAGCTTCATTTCTTTTCCTTGGACTCCTTCGGGAACTGGTCCCACGGACCTTCTTGAGCGGCTTCCCAGTCCGATTCATCGCCAATCGGCCCGACGATGTCTCCGTGAATCTCTATTGTTCCGCCCAGCGTGCCCAGGCGGCGCTTGGGACGCTGGGACTCGGCGGGCGGCACGATTTCGGCGACGGGCTTGCCAAAGCGGGTGACCCGAATAGGCTGCCCGGTCCGGCGCACGCGCTCGAGTACCGCCAGGCAAGTGGCCTTAAATTTGGAGATAGCGATCTCTTCCATTTGAGCTTTAGGGCTCCTAGGAACAATCATACCGGCACGATTGACCATGGTCAATGACCATGGTCAGCTGCTCCCAACTATCAGAAATAGAGTATCTTACGGCTTTTCGCCGCCTCAGTTTCCGCAGGTATCGCTGCTGGCGACGTCTGGGGACGGTGGCAGTGGAGTCAGTTTGTTCTGCGAGAGCAGCGCATTTAGTTCTGGCAGATCCTGGCTCTTCAGTTCCTGCCAAGCTGTCAGGGTTCCGTTCATGGCCGTGCACACCCGGCGGTATGCCGCAAACGATTCTTCGGAGGGCGCGAAGTCGGCGCCGTCCACCAGAGCAATGAGCGCGACGAAGGCGTCATTCGCCGTCATGAAGCTGTTCTTTGGTGTTTCAAGAAAACCGGTAGGCTCGCCTGCGAGGGCCGCCACTTTGGCATCCAGCGTGGCCGCTGCTTTGGCGACGGCATCTTCCCCGGGGCGCTTCTTGAGTTCCGCGAAACGTGCACGCAACTCTTTGACCTGCTGGTAACCCGCGAAGTTTCGTTGCAATGCCGAAGAAATCTTTAGTTGTAATCCCAAAGAGCTCTGCAATTCATTTCGAGCGTACGCGACCCGTGGATCCATTTTCACTTCCAGCGGTTGGCGAAGCATCTGCTCACCGACCTTGAGCCGCACCTCGTATTTGCCCGGCAGAACCAGAGGTCCCTGCGGCGGCAACGGCGTGGCTCCCACGATCGCGGAAATCGGATAGTTGTAGGGAGACTGCACATGAATCGCGGGCGGATCCGGGTAGCGCAAGTCCCAAACGAAACGATGCATTCCTCCTTCTCGCGAAAGCCCTTCGGGATGCGCGATCCAGTATTCTGCGATGTAGGGCACGTCGCCCTGCTCTTTTTTCCCATCTGACGCAGAGCGTGCGCTCGAATACTTGCGAACCAATGCCCCGTTCGAGTCGTAAATTTCGAGTTGTACTTCCTTGTCTAAGCCCGCAGGCAAAAGGTAATACAGGATCGCGCCGTCAGGAGGATTCTGCCCCGCGGGGACTTCCGGCGGCAGCGGCGTGTCTTGATTCTCATCGCGGCGAACACGGATCGCCGTGCGCGGCGCGAACAGATACGGTCCGGCGGAGGAGAGGCGCGCGTCGAGTTGTCGCAGTGGTGCCAGATCGTCGAGAATCCAAAACGAGCGGCCGTAGGTCGCGGCAATCAGATCGCCTTGCTCGATGGCAAGATCATGAATCGCAACCACCGGCATGTTCAGTCGCAGCGACTCCCAGTGTTCCCCGTTGTCGAAAGAAACGTACACGCTCCCCTCGGTGCCCGCGTACAGAAGTCCTTTGCGTGCGGGATCCTCGCGAACGACATGGACGAAATCAATGTCCCGGATGCCGCCGACGGCCTCCTGCCAAGTCTGGCCAAAATCGTGCGTGCGGAAAATGTGAGGACGCAAATCGTCAAGGGCGTTGCGATTGACGGCCGCATAGGCTGTGCCGGCATCGAAGTGCGACGCTTCCAGCATGCTGATGGTGCTCCAGGCAGAGACGGCCGGTGGAGTGACATTTTGCCAGCTCTCGCCGCCATTTCTGGTCACCTGGATATTCCCGTCATCGGTGCCCACCCAGAGGAGCCCTTCTTGCACCTGTGAAGGAGCAATGGTCAGGATCGTACCGGCCGCCTGTTTGGGATTTCCCTCGTCCGCCGGCACGCGCGTGAGATCGGGGCTGATAGCCTGCCAGTTCGTGCCGTAATTCGTGGTCTTCATCAGGAACTGCGTGCCCAGATACAGCGCGTGCGGATCCTGCGGCGAGAAAACCATCGGGATCGTCCAGTTGAAATGGTATTTCGCGCCGAAAGACACGGCTGCAGGAGAGATATCGCGCACTTGCCCCGTGGACTTGGACAAGCGCACCACGCTGCCGCCCGGACCGGCGTTGTACACCACATCAGGATCAACCGGGTCCGGGATAGTGTAACCACTCTCACCGGGGCCTACCGGGTACCATTCGCGTTCCGTGATCTGGCCGTTGTTGCCGCGGCTGGCAATTCCGGCGGTGCCGCTGTCCTGTTGTGGTCCGTAGACCCAATACGGAAACCGATGGTCGGTCGCAACTCGATAGAATTCCCCCGTCGGCTGGTTATACCAGGGGCTCCAGGACTTGCCGCCGTCCAGGCTGATCGTTGCACCCTGATCGACACCCAGCATGATGCGCTGCGAGCCAGTGGGATCAATCCACATGGTGTGATAGTCGTCCCCACCCGGTGCGCCCTTGATCGCCGTGAAGGTGCGGCCGCCGTCGGTCGAGCGATATAGCGATTGCGATGGGACGTAAACCACATCCCCGTTTTTCGGATCGACAAAGATTTCGCTCATGTACCAGTAGCCGACAATGCGCTCGTCAGTCGTAGGCCGTTGCCACGTCGCGCCCGCATCGTCGGAGCGGTAGAGACCCCCATCTTTATCTTTGGCTTCGAGGATCAGATAGACTCGGCGGCCGCGATTGCCCGGAGCCACGGCCACTCCGGAACGCCCCCAGTCGCCCGCCGGAAGACCATGTCCGGTGATTTGCGTCCAGGTAACACCCTCGTCGATCGATTTGTACAAGCCGCCGCCAGGGCCAAACGACGTGCCTTTTTGTCCCGGCTTTCGTACGCCGTGCCACAGCGTGGCGTAGACAACGCGTGGGTTGCCGGGATCAAAGCACAGATCCACAGCGCCCGTCGCATCGTCTTTGTAAAGAACCTTCTTCCACGACCGCCCACCGTCGCTGGATCGAAAAACGCCGCGCTCTTCATTGGGACCGAAGCTGTGACCCAGAGCAGCCACCAGCACGATTTCCGGATTGCGCGGATCCACAAGAATGCGGGCAATGTGCCGCGTATCCTCCAGGCCGATGTGCTGCCAGGTCTCGCCCGCATCGGAGGACTTGTACATGCCGTTTCCGAAGGAAATATCGGAATAAAGACCATTCACGCCGGTGCCGACATAAATAGTTTTGGAGTCCGACGGCGCGAGCGCCAACGCGCCAATAGACGGAGCGGTTTGCTTGTCAAAGATCGGCGTCCAAACCGTGCCGCCGTCCGTCGTCCGCCAAACGCCTCCGCCATCCGCGCCAAAATAATAGACCGCGGGATTTCCGGGAACGCCCGCGACGGCGTTCACTTTCCCGGCGCGGAATGGGCCGATCATTCGCCACTTCATGGCGGAATACTGCGTTTCCGGAATCTCTTGCGCCCGAACAAGCTGGGTCTCGAGGATTCCGAGCGCGAACACCAACGCGAAACTCGCGAGAGTGCAGATTAAGCGGACAGGACGGAACGTTTTCCTCATGGCGCGTCGTCATCTCCGGATTCCGCGGAAGGCGGCGTCTCGGGCGGCTTGTTTGGATCGATCTCCGCGAGTCTTGCCTTTTTCAACGAAGAATTAAGAGCAGGTAGGTCCGTCTGCAGAATATTTTTCCAGCGGCCGGCAAGGTTGTCGAGGGCATCCTGGAGCTCCGCATAGACGGCGGTGGCCTGGGTGGTGGGTGCTGCATCCGCGCTATCGGCGACGGCAAGCAAAGCTCCGAAGTGCTGGTTGAGCGTGGAGAAGGTTTCCGGCTGCTTGCCGCTGGAGGGCTGGCCGAAGAAGGTAGTCTGAGCGGCGCCTTCGAGCTCCGCGGCTTGTTTATCGAGGGCGGCGATCGCGTCGGTGACCCGGCCCTTGGCTGCCTTGCTCGCACGATCCTTCAACTGCGCGCGCAATGATTGCACTTGTGCCAGCGCTTCGTAGCTCTGATTCATTCCGTGTACCGCTTCCATCTCTATATCGAACTGCTTCGCGAGGTCGCCAATGGAAGTCCTACTGCGCGGGTCCATCTTTACCTTGAGGCCTGCGTAGTATTTCTTGCCATTCACTGTAAGTTCCAAGGCGTACTTGCCCGGGAGCGCCCAAGCACCGAGAGGATACATGGGAGTGTCACGAAGGATAGCGGAGATCGGGAATTCGTGATTCAACGATTTGGGAGAAGCGTAGTGAAGGTCCCATACAAAACGATGCATCCCAGCCTCAGCAGAAAGAATTTGGGTCGGCCTAACCCAGTACATAGGAATCGGGTGCTCCGAGGCGATTTTTTCTAGGGATTCGGGCTTGTCATCGCTGGAGAAATGCCGAACCAAGATCGCGGCTCCCTCGCCATACGTAATATCCAGCGTAATGGGCTCCTTCGCGGCACTCGCCAGGTAGTAGTCGATGATCGCCCCGTCAGGAGGATTCTTTCCCGCAGGAACTTCCGGGGGAAGCGGCGTGTCCGTGTTGCGGTTCCAGCGGAAGCGAATGGCCTCCTGCGGCGCGAAGAGCGCCGCGGGCGTTTTGGCGATTTCGGCGTTGAGCTGGCGGAGCGGCGTAATGTCGTCGAGGATCCAGAAGGAACGCCCGTGCGTCCCGACGATGAGGTCGTCGCCGTGAATGGCCAGGTCGCGCATCGACGTATGCGGCAGATTAAGCTGCAGCGGCTGCCAGTCGTCGCCGTCGTCGAAGGAGACGTAGACGGACGTTTCCGTGCCGGCAAACAGAAGCCCTTTGCGCGCGGGATCTTCGCGGACCGTGTTGGAAGGGGCATTGTCGGCGATGCCTTTGGTGATTTCCTGCCAGGACTTGCCGAAATCGCGGGTGCGATAGATGTGCGAATGCAGGTCATCGAGACGGAAACTATTGATCGCCGCGTAGGCCGTGCCCGCATCGAAATGCGAAGCCTCAATGACCGAGACTTTGCTCCAGGGCTTGAGTTGCGGCGGGGTAACGTCTTGCCAGGTTTTGCCGGCGTCACGCGTGATGTGGATGAGGCCGTCGTCCGTGCCGGCCCAGATAGTGTCCACTTCTTTGAAAGAGGGCGCGACCGCGTAGATCACGCCGCGGTGCTTGCCCTTTTCCGCATCCGACACGGTGAAGGCGCCGAGGTTCGCGGGAATTTCATAGGAGGGCCGGGACAGATCGGGGCTGATGACCTGCCAGCTATTTCCCGCATCGGTGGATTTGAACAGAACGTTGGCGGAGAAATACAGCGCATGGGGATTGAGCGGCGAGAAAACAACCGGCAAGGTGCGGTCGTAACGATATTCGCCGCGGCGGATCGGTTCGGGCGTAACGTCCGCCACTTCGCCGAGATCCTGATTGGTGCGCGTGAGGCGCGCACCGTAAAGAATGTTGGAGTCTAGCGGATCGACGGCGATATACCCGTACTCGAACACTCCGACGGAATGCCACTCGCGGAAGGTGATCTCGCCGTAGTCGCTGCGGCTCATGGTTCCGGCGGAGCCGCTCTCCTGCTGTGCACCGTAGACCCAATAGGGAAAACGATTGTCGGTAGTGACGTGGTAGAACTGCGCGGTCGGCTGGTTGTACCAGGAGCTCCACGTGGCGCCGCGATTGACGCTGATGACCGCGCCCTGATCGGCGGTGAGCGCGATAATGTCGGGGTTTTCCGTGCTGATCCAGATGCGCTGGTAGTCGTCGCCGCCGGGCGCGCCTTTGAAGCCGACGAAAGATTTGCCGGCGTCGCTGGATTTCCAGGTGGTGGTATTCGCGACATAGATGACGTCGGGATTGTCTGGCGCGACGGCGATGCCCATTGCGCCGGGGCCGCGGCCACCAATACGGTGGTCGCTATTGACCTGTTGCCAGGATTCGCCGGCGTCGTCGGAGCGGTAGATGCCTGCGTCCTTCTTGGCCTCCACGGTGGCGTACATTCGATTGGGCTGGCTGGGGGCTACAGCGACACCGATGCGTCCTAGGCCGCCATCGTCGGAGGAAGGAAAACCTTTGGTGAGCTGGCCCCAAGTGCTTCCGCCATCGGTGGACTTATAGAGGCCGCTGCCCGCCGCGACGAAGGATTCGCCGCTGCGAATTTCCCAAGGAGCCACGCGCGCCGCCCATAGAACCGCGTAAACGGTCTGCGGATTCGTGGGGTCGAAGGCCAGGTCAGC
Organism: Candidatus Acidiferrum sp.; assembly: GCA_041478205.1. Lineage (GTDB taxonomy): Bacteria > Acidobacteriota > Terriglobia > Acidiferrales > UBA7541 > Acidiferrum. Next base: position 11,134 of record JBGOVR010000040.1, on the reverse strand, counting down.
GGCGCCCGTGTTTTCGTCTTTATAGAGGACCTTCTGAAAAGACTGGCCGCCGTCCGTCGAACGGAACACGCCGCGCTCGGCGTTGGGGCCATAGGGATGCCCTTCGGCGGCAACGAAGACGCGATTGGGATCTTTGGGATCGACGAGGATCGCGGTGATTTGCTGAGCGTCGCGCAGGCCCAGATGCGTCCAGGTCCAGCCAGCGTTGGTGGATTTGTAGACGCCATCTCCGGTGGAGAGATCGGGTCGCTGAAGACCTTCACCGCTGCCGACGTAGATGATGTTCGGATCGGACGGAGCAACAGCGATAGCGCCAACGGAGCCGGTGTCTTGGTCGTCAAAGATGGGCCACCAGGTGTTGCCGAAGTCGGCGGTCTTCCAAACGCCGCCGTTGACCGCGGCGATGTAGAAAACGTTGGGCTGGTGCGGCACGCCGGTGACGGCCACGGTGCGCCCGCCGCGGAAGGGGCCTATGCACCGCCAGCGCATCTCCGAGAACAGCTTCGGGTCAAGTCCCTGACCGCTCTTCTGGTCGGACTGCTGGGCGAAGCCAGCAAGGCTGAACGTGAAGAGAAGAATGCTTCCGGCCACGAGTCGGATGATGGCCCACTTCCCTGCTGCTGCACGAAACGCCATCTCGTACCTCCGCGAAATGAAGGAGGATAGCATAAGCCCTGCCGAGCGCTGTGGTCGGCTGCCTTCCAAGATAACCCTGATTACAAAAGTGGTCTTGTGGGCTAGCGGAAGGTGTCCGGCAGGTTCCAGAACGGAGGGGCGAGACCCAGGTCAGAGAATATCGATTGGGCTTGCTCGGGGGTCTTGCGGCGCCATTGAGACGAGGCATAGTCTCCGAACCAGTGTTCCGCGAGGCGAATACCGGTCTCGATGGTAAGCACAGCGCCCTTGGGTTGTCCGTGGCGTTGACACCACGCGTCGATTTTCGACTCTGCAGAAAAGAAGAGGATCGTGCCGCAGGGGGAATAAGGATTGTCCCACCAACGCGGTGGCGGGTAGGGGAAGTGCAAAAATAGGCCGGAACACGAGGCTCGACCATTCTCGATACGAAACTCCAGCGGCCGCCCCTCCGCTCCGTCTGACGTCGCGATACTCACATCTTCGTGGAGTGCGGCGCCGATGCCAAGGGAGCACCAAGCGCAGTTGGCCCACCAGCCGCCTGCCCTCGCCGTGACCCAAAATCTGGTGGGCATGAGAGCGAAGGGATGCAGACTCCAGACGGTGAAGGAGTTCGGCACAAGAATGACTCCATGCACTTGTTCGAGTTGCCGCAGGGCATATTGCGTTTCGTCCTGCGAGCGCTCAGAGAGAGCCGTCAGCGTAGCGACGTCCGGCGCGTGACCCGTCTGGATGATGTGTCGGACCATCAGGTAGTGCAGATGCTCGGGGAAATGGTCTGTCATTTTTCAGTGCTCCAGCAGCACCTTAGTCTAAAGGCAAAGGCCCGAAAACGGGAATCGGCGTCCGGATCATATCGATCGTCTTCGATGCTATAAGCCGGCGCTATGCACCTGGGCTAGCGCCCAAAGCCTGTATTGCGAAACGCGTCTGAGGTAGTATGATAGTAGTATGAAAGAGAAGACGTCTATCACACTCTCAAAGGATGTCCTAGCCAAAGTGGACCGGTTGGCGGGGTCCAAGCACTCGCGTTCCGCGTTCATCGAACGCGTTCTGCGAAGATATCTAAGCGAGCGTGCGCGGGCGGCGGTGCACGCGCGAGACTTGGAACGCATCAATCGCGCGGCGGACCGCCTCAATCTCGAGGCTGCGGACGTCTTGGATTACCAGACGTCCGAGGAATGACCGCCATTCTGGAGCGAGCGTGATGCGCGGAGAGCTTTATCGCGTCCACAAGCCGGGAGGCGCTCCCAAGCAGTACCGCACGTTCGTAGTGGTGAGCCGTCAGGTGCTGATCGATTCGAGGTTTTCAACGGTCATCTGCGCACCGGTGTTCAGCAATGGGGAAGGACTGTCCACGCAGGTCGCCGTTGGTCCAGACGAAGGAATGAAGCATCCTAGTTGGATCATGTGTGACAATCTCGTGAGTTTGCGAAAAGCAGATCTTACCCAATATGTGGGATCTGTCTCGCCATCGAAGATCGTGGAATTGAACCGCGCGCTGAGAATGGCTCTTGATCTCTGAAAAGAATCATCGCAAGAAGCTATTGCCTGCCCGGCCACCGGCCAAGCTCACACCGTAGGGGCCAGCCGCGCCACCAAGAGAAAATCAAGACATCAGGTCTGCTAGAATCGCGGCCGAAATGTGCGCCGCGGAACATTTGCGATTTGCGGTGGAAGGCACGGGCGAGGTGTCGGCGATTTTGGTGCGCCCAGCGAAGGCGCGCTGGTTGCTGGTGCTGGCACACGGCGCGGGAGCGGGAATGACCCACCCGTTCCTCGAAGCGCTCGTGGAAGAGTTGGCGTTTGCGGGCGTGGCGACCTTTCGTTATCAGTTCCCTTACATGGAGGCGCGGCGGCGGGCACCCGACCGACAGCCACTGCTCACGGCCACCGTGGTGGCGGCAGTGCGCGCGGCGGCGGAGGCGGTTCCTGGGCTGCCGATGTTAGCCGGAGGCAAGTCCATGGGAGGAAGAATGACTTCCACGGCTGCGGCGCAGAAACCGTTGAATGGAGTGCGGGGCCTGGTGTTCTTCGGGTTCCCACTGCACCCGCCGAATCAGCCGGGGACGAAGCGCGGCGACCACCTAGTGGACGTGAAGGTGCCCATGCTTTTCTTGCAGGGAACACGCGACGCGTTTGCAGATCTGAAGCTATTGCGACCCATCTGCGTGAAACTCGGCTCCGGTGCGACGCTGCACGTTATTGAAAGCGCGGATCATTCCTTCCACGTGCTCAAGAGCTCGGGCAAGACCGATGCGGAGGTCTTGCGGGAATTAGCCGGCACCACTGCTGCCTGGGCTGACAGGATCACGCCGCCCCAAAAGTGAGCAGGATTAGGCGATCGGGAGCGAGGGCGCGCAAATCAGGAGCCAGTTAGGACTTTGTATTGCGCCTTGGTTAGAGGCACGACGGAGAGGCGGCCCTGGCGGACCAGGGGTGAATCGGCAAAAAGTCTGTTAGCTTTGATTTGGGCCAATGAGACGGGCTTGGCCAGGGGTTTTCCGGCTTTGAGTTCAACGGCTGGGTTCTTGGGGTCGGAGGCGTCGACGGAAACGACGGTGGCGGTGCCGACGGCGCTCTTGTGCTCTCCGGTTTCGTAGATGACCAGTCTGTCGCCGGGTTCCATCGCGCCAAGGTTTTTCAACGCCACGGGATTGTGCACCCCATCCCAGACCGTGACCCCGTCGCGCTGAAGATCGGCGAAGGAATACGCGGACGGTTCGGTTTTCAGCAGATAGTCGGAAGCCATTCCATCCTCCATCGTTATCGTTCAGGTTCCGGGATATTGTACCCGTCGAACCACCAAGAGGTCTCTTCCGGACCACAGCGGCATCCCCGCAAAACGATCCTCCCGGCCTTCGGGGCCGGGGAGCTAAGGAGCCTTGGCGGCGACCACGCCGATGTCGGCGATGTTGTCGCCTTTTTTCAGGGAGGGGACGGCGTTGACGTGAAGGACGACACCGGCTGCAGGCGCGCGCGCTTCGAGGATGACTTTGCCGAAGTAGTCGGTCACGTAGCCGAGCTTCATGCCCGCTTCGACGTAGGTGCCGCGCTTGACCAGCGGATACCAGATGCCGGGGCCGTCGGAGATGACGTCGACGAGTTTGTCCAGCCAGACGGGGTTTTCGATGGAATGAGGCTCGCCAGGGAGCATCTTTAGGGCGCGCATGGTGCTGAGGGTGCCGTTGACGAGGAGGGCGATGTCGTCGGTTTCGGTGGTCCCGGCGTGGCCTGCTTCCACCACGATCGAAGGCTTGCCGTGGACCGCGGCGGTGTTGTCGAGATAGCGGGTGGCGGCGGGATCGCTGGGACGCTCGCGCCAGATGATGATGTGATCGAGGCCGAAGGCGAGGACCATTTCCTTGGAGATGCGATCTTGCTCGGCTTTGCCGGTGGGCGCCCAGTAGCTGTAGGGGCGGAGGCTCTCGTCGAGGTCGCCGCCGTGATAGTCGATGAGATAGTCGCAGCGGTCGACGACTTGTTTGGTGATGAGGTACGAGGCGCGCTCGGTTTGCGTTCCGTCGGCTTTGCCGGGATAGAAGCGGTTCATGCTTTTGTTGTCGATGGGATTGACGTGGGGGACTTTCTGCTCGAAGGACGGAATGTTGACGAGCGGGAGCAGGATGACGCTGCCGGAAAGTTGCCCGGGATCGAGAGCGGGAATAAGTTTTTCTAGGGCGATGATGGAGGTGTATTCGGTGCCGTGGGCGCCGGAGACCAGGGCGAGAACCGGGCCCGGCTTGGCGCCGTTGATGACGATGACGGGGATGTTGGTGGCGGCATCGACGCCGACGGGCACTTCGAGGTAGCCCGTGGCTCTCTGGCCGGGGGCGGCGGTGGCAGTGCCGACGGAGAAGGGCGCTTGAGCGTGAACGGACAGTGGCGCGAAGAGAGCTAGAACGAGAATGGGCCGGGAAAAACGCATCGTGTGCCTCCAAGGGAGCGGGTGAAACCGCGGGGGAGGATAGCGCGAGTAGCGGGTGTTGGACAGAAGAAAGATGACGCGGAGACGCAGAGTGCCCGAGGTGGCGCAGAGAAGACGAGGAAGCTGCGGCGGGCGGGTGGAAGCCCGCCCGCCGCGTTGGATGCGAACTATTCGCGGGACTTTGTCGGCGTTTCGCGCGGAGGCGTTGCTGGAGTGGAGTCGCCTTTGACGTAGTGGGCGTACCACGCGAGGTAGCGCTCGAGGCGGTCTTGGATGTGCGACGGCGTCTTGAATTCGTGATACTCGTCGGGGTAGACGACCAGTTCGGTGGTGCGGCCGAGGCTCTTTAGAGCTTGATACATTTGCTCGCCGCCGAGGATCGGGACGTTCCAATCGATGTTGCCGCCCATGAACAGGCTGGGCGTGGTGATGTTAGCAACCTTGTAGAAGGGCGAGAGTTTCTTCCAAACCGTTTCGTTTTCCCAGGGGCGGCCCAGCTCGGTTTCGTAGTCCTTCTGATATTGATCGTGACCGTAGCCGCTGATGTTGAGGGCTTCTCCGGCGCCGGAGATGGCGGCTTTGAAGCGGGTGGTCTGCGCGATGATGAAGTCCGTGGAGATACCGCCGTAGGACCAGCCGCCGACGCCGAGCTTGTCGGGGTCGGCGATGCCCTGCTCGATGGCGTAATCAACCATGGCCATGTCGTCTTGATAGTCCTTGTTGCCCCAGTCCGCCCAGATGGCCTGGCAGAATTTTTGGCCGTAGCCGGACGAGCCGCGAGGATTCGGAAAGAGAACGACGTAGCCGTTGGCCGCGAAGAGCTGGGCGAGATGAGTGAACTCGGCGTAATACGACCAGACCGGGCCGCCGTGGGGGCGCAGGATCGCCGGGTACTTCTTGCCGGGAGTATAATCCAGCGGCTTATAGAGGTAGCCCGCTACGCTGGTGCCGTCTTTGCTTTTGAAGTGCACGTATTCGGGTTGCACGAGCTTGAGCTGGGAGATGAGCGCGTCGTTGGTGTGGGTGATGCGGGTGAGTTTCCCTCCAGAGGCGGAGGTTACGTAGATCTCGTCGGGGCGGTCCTGCATATTGATTTGCGCGGCGATCTCGCCGCTTTTGGCGAGCGAATACGCGTAGAGGATGAAGCGCCCACCGATGGGGCGCGTAACATCGCCACCGGTAACCGCGATGCGGCAGAGGTTTAGGGTGCCGTCATCGTCGGCGAGGAAGTAGATACTTTTGCTGTCTGGCGAAAATTGCGGATCGCTGGAGATGCGATCGAAAGAGAGGGTGAGGACCTTGGCGTCACCGCCCGTGGAAGGCGAGACGGCTACGTGCTTGGTAGCGTATTCAAAGAGGCGCGGCTCGGTCTGGGTGATGTAGGCGATCCATTTGCCGTCGGGCGACCAGGCGGGTGAGTTGTCTGGACCGGGATTCGTGGTGATTTGCGCGAGGTGGGCGCCCTGGTCGGTATTGTTGGCGGCGACGACCCAGATGTCGCTGTTGTAGTTGCGATCGGGGTCGGGCTTGGAGCGGTTGCTGGTGAAGGCGAGCTGCTTACCGTCGGGAGACCAGGCGGGCTGCGAATCGTCGTAGTCGCCGGAGGTAACTTGCGTGAGGCTCTTGGCGGCTAGATCGAAGATGTACAGATGGGTGCGGCGGCGGTCGAGATAACCCACTTCGTCTTCTTTGAATTGCAGGCGGTCGATGACCCAAGGCTTTTGCGCCTTTGGCTTCTTTTCCTTGTTGCCTTCTTCTTTGTCCTTACTTTTATCCTTATCTTTCGCGGCTTCGAGTTCCTCTGGAGTGGCGTCGCGTAGGACGAGGACCAAGCGGCGGCCGTCCGGCGACCAGACGAAACTGTCCACGTCCTGAGCGGTGTCCGTGAGGCGCTGGGCTTCGCCGCCGATGCGGTTGAGCAACCAGACTTGAGTCTTGCCTTCGTCGCGAGCCGAGAGGAGAGCGAGGTATTTGCCGTCAGGGCTCCAGCGGGGATGCGACGAGGACACGTGTTCGGCCGTCATGGAGACGGCTTCGCCGCCAGCCGTGGGCACCATCCAGATGCGTTCTTCGCTCTTGTCGTCCTTTAAGGCTGAGGTCTCGACAGTGTAGGCGACCCACTGGGCGTCGGGGCTCAACTGGGGATCCTGGACTTCGCGAATCTGGAAGAGGTCATCGATGGTGATGGCACGCGGAGCTGCGGGCGGCTGTTGGGCCGAGGCAGCGAGCGGTAGAGCCAGGAGCGCGAAGACGAGCGAGAGCCAAGAGCCGGGTTTCATTCGAATAACTCCTAAGAATGGATATATAAGGTCAGACGCAAACGGCGAAGTTTAGCATAGGCCCGGGTGGAAGATTCTCCGCCTCCTGATCGCTGCCGAACGAGCGGCCGATATTACGAGGTGAATGCCGCGACACCGCAGCGGCAGAAAAAAATGCGTGGGGGTGCATTTTTTTCTTGCATGGCGTGATGAAGCTTGTATTCTGCGATGGCGAACTCGCTTTGTGCTTGGGAAGCGAGAGTCGCTCAAGGAGGACGAGAGTAAAAATTGAGTACGTTATCGCTGCCCGCCCAACTTCCCTCTCACGCAATCTCAACAGCGAAGAAAAGAGTCGCAAAGCTGACGCTCTGGCCGCTTGTGGCGGCGACGTTTTTCATGGTGTCCGGCGGCACGTATGGCACGGAAGAGATCGTGCACGGCGCGGGCTACGGACGCGCGATTCTGATTCTGCTCTTCACGCCGGTGCTGTGGAGTCTGCCGACGGCGTTTATGATCGGAGAACTCTCGAGCGCGCTGCCCGCGGAGGGCGGCTATTACGCCTGGGTGCGCCGGGGACTCGGAAATTTCTGGGGCTTTCAGGAAGCGTGGCTATCACTGGCCGCCAGCATTTTTGATATGGCCATTTATCCGACGCTGTTCGTCGGCTACTTGACGCAAGTAGCGCCGTGGTTCCGAGAAGGCCATCGTGGCGTGCTGGTGGGCTTGTTCGTGGTGGTGGCGTGTGCCGCACTGAATATCGCCGGGATCCGAGTGGTGGGAATTACCTCTCTGTGGCTGTTCTTCCTGCTGTCCGCGCCTTTTGCGGCGATCGTTCTGCTGTCGCCGTTCCGGGTTGGCGGGCTGGCCGATGTGCACATCGCGCCCGCCACATCGACGGTGGGCCTGATCGGCGGGACGTTGATCGCCATGTGGAACTATATGGGCTGGGACAACGCCTCGACGATTGCGCAGGAGGTCGAGCGGCCGCAACGCACGTACCCGAAGGCGATGCTGGCGTCAGTTGTGCTGGTTTCGCTGACCTACATTTTGCCGTTCGCGGCTGTATATGCCGCAGGCGTGCCTGCTTCGGCGTTCGGAGGAGACGGTGCCTGGGCGCAAGTGGCGGGAATGATCGGGGGAAGCTGGCGGGGAGCGAACTGGCTGGGCTTCCTGCTGGTGCTCGGTGGGATGATGAGCGCGTTTGGGATGTTCAACGCGCTGGTGATGAGCTACTCGAGGCTGCCGCTGGCCATGGCGCGCGATGGGATGCTGCCGAGAGTGTTCGCCAAGATGCACTCGAAGACGCGGGCTCCGTGGGTGGCCATCATGGTGTGCGCGGGAGGTTGGGCGTTCTGCCTGGGGCTAGGATTCGAGCGGCTGGTGACTCTGGATGTGATGCTATACGGGGCGAGCTTGATGCTGGAGTTCGTGACGCTGGTGGTGCTGCGGATTCGCGAGCCGGAGCTGAAGCGCGAGTTCCGCGTGCCGGGTGGCTTGACGGGAGCCGTTCTAGCGGGTGTCTTTCCGCTTATCCTGTTGAGCCTGGCACTGATCCGGGGCGGGCGCGAGACGGTGCTGGGAATGAATGGGCTCATGTTTGGCGCGATGATCATCGTGACGGGATTTGTGGTGTATCTCGGCACGGCGAAGCTGCGGCGGAGGACGCTGCGACCTGTAATCGTTGAGAATGTGGAAGCGGCCTAGACACCGTTCGCAGAAACGAACTTCTCACCGCCCAGTTCCCTCGAACTGGGGGGCCTTGCGTTCGGGCGGAGGTTGCAGAGAGCACTGCCTGGTTCAAGCGTTGGAGAGTTCTGTCGCGGCAGGGATGGAGCTTTCGATAGCCTTGAAAAGCTCTTTGATCTGGATAGGCTTGGAGACGTAACCATCCATCCCGGCAGCTAGGCAGCGTTCTTTGTCTCCCACCATGGCATTGGCGGTCATTGCGATGATGGGGATGTGCTTTCCGGTTTCCTTCTCGCCTTCACGAATCAGGACGGTGGCTTCCAGACCGTCCATTTCCGGCATCTGGACGTCCATGAGGACCAGATCAAACGGCTGCCGGGCGAGTGCTTCCAGTGCTGCTTTGCCGGTGCCCGCTACGACCACCGCGTGTCCTCGCCTCTGGAGCAGGCGGACCGCTAGCGTTTGATTCACGGCGTTGTCTTCCGCAAGAAGAATGTGCATTCCGCTGCGGCCTTCGCGCAAGGAATGGATCGTAACGAGAGGAGCTCGCTCCTTACCAGGATCTTGCCAGCCGAGGGATTGCTTGATGCACTCGAGAAGCTCCGACTGCTTGATGGGTTTGGGCAGATACGCGTGTATGCCCAACTCCTTGCAGCGGGCTGCATCTCCGCGCAAACCGGCAGACGTCAGCATGATCACGATCGTGCTCGCAAACCGCGGATCCTCCTTGATTTTTTTTGCCAGGGCAAATCCGTCCATCTCCGGCATTTGTGCATCCAGGAGCGCCAAGGGAAGAGTGGTCCCTTGTGCCTTGACCGCTTCCAGGATTTCGAGGGCTTGCCGCGCTCCTTCGGCGAGCACGGGTTTCATGTGCCAGCCGCGAAGAGTGTCCTCCAAGATCCGCAGGTTGGTCCGGTTGTCGTCAACCACAAGAGCCGGAAGATCGCGAAGTATCTTCAGGTCCACGAATTCGGGGCGGCGCTGCGCGATCTTCTGCAACGAGAAGCGCGCGGTGAAATGGAATGAGCTGCCTCGTCCTGGCCCGCTTTCCACCCAAATGCGCCCGCCCATCATGTCAACGAGGCGCGAAGTAATGGCAAGGCCAAGACCGGTGCCCCCGAACTTTCGCGTTGTGGAGCTGTCCGCCTGAGTGAAGGCCTCGAAAATGGAGCGCTGTTTGTCGAGCGGGATGCCGATCCCGGTGTCCGTCACGGAGAAACGGAGCACGGCTTCTTCGCCGGATTCCGACTGCGTCTCGACGCGAAGCACCACTTCGCCCTCCGACGTGAACTTGATTGCGTTTCCGGCTAGGTTGAGAATGATCTGACGCAATCGTGTTGGGTCTCCTCGCAATCGTTCCGGGACGTCGGGCGAGACCAAGCAGGCCAGCTCCAGCCCTTTCTCGTGCGCCCGGAAGCTGAGGACCTTCATCGTGTCGTCCAGGGAGTCGCGGAGGGCAAACTCAATCGACTCGATGTTCAGCTTTCCAGCCTCGATCTTGGAAAAATCTAGAATATCGTTGAGCAGCGAGAGCAAGGAATCGGCCGACATTTTTACCAGGGCCAAGTATTCGCGTTGGCTGGGGTCGAGTTCGGCGTCCAACGCGAGTTCGGTCATGCCGATGATGCCGTTCATCGGGGTGCGAATCTCGTGACTCATATTGGCGAGAAATTCAGACTTCGCGCGGTTGGCGGCATCGGCCGCAGCCCGAGCCTGCTCCAGCCCCATGAGCATCTCTTTCTGTTCGGTGATGTCAATGGATGCTCCGGTGAGACGTTGCAAACCGCTGCCTGGAAGTTGCGCCCGCGCCTGGCTGCGCAACCAACGGACGGAACCGTCCGGGCGCACGATCCTGTATTCGGCCTGAAAGGCTTGCGCGGCCGCGGTCGCCTGTTCCATGGCGGCGCTTACCGCCTGCCGATCATTCGGGTGTATCATCGCGCGGCATTGATCTATGCTCAAGCGCAGCGGCCGGCCCGCCAGCCCTACGAGAGCGGCGAATCCTTCCGAGATCGTGACGATGCCGGCCGGGACGTTTACTTCCCAGATGCCAAACGAAGCGGCCTTCTCGGCCAAGTCGAACCGCTCGGCATCCTCCCGCAGCCGCTCCTCGGCCCTCAATCGCTCGATGGCGTTGCCGGCCAGGTGCGCACCAGCCTCGACGACCCGCAACTCTCGATCGCGGGGCTTCGCGGGCCGCTGGTGGTACATGGCGAACGTTCCCAGGACATTTTTGTTGGAATCGCGGATTGGCACGCTCCAGCAAGCGCGCAGACCAAAAGACATCACGAAGTCCTTGTGAGGCGCAAAGCGTGGGTCCGTGGCGATGTCTTCCACAATGGTCGTCTCATTCCGAAAGGCAGCGGTCCCGCAGGCACCCACGGCCGGGCCGATTTCAAGCCCGCTCACAGCTCCCATGTAGGCAGGCGGCAGGCTTCCTCCCGATCCTTCCAATAGTCGGCGTCGATCCTCGTCCAGAAGCAGAATGGTGCAAAAACAGTCGGGGGCCATGCGCTCGATAGCCTGAGTCAGAGCATTCAGGACTTCCTTGAGCGAGGCACCTCTGGCGATAAGCTCCAGTACGCGCCGCTCTTCCTCCAGAACCTTCGAGGACTTCTCGAGTTCTTCC
>JBGOVR010000248.1:0-3859 GCA_041478205.1 Candidatus Acidiferrum sp. | reverse complement strand
AGCCGCCGCGGCACATCCGCCGGCCGCTCCAGCAGCGTCGCCCGCTGCCGAAGCGCCCAAGACCTAGGCATGAAGCTGTAGTGGCGGGTCTTTAGACCCGCCAGCAGTGCTGCCGTGGGCGAACACGCGGCCAGTCCAAAGACTGGTCATCACATGCGTTGCCACGCCACACGGGCGCACAAATCGAAAGGGATAAGCAATGCAAATCATTCTTCAGGAAGACATCGACAAACTCGGCCACCGCGGCGACATCGTGACCGTTAAGCCCGGCTATGCCCGCAATTTTCTGCTGCCGCGCAAGCTGGCCATCGAGGCCACTACCGGCAACATGAAGGCCCTCGAACGCATTCGCAATTCGCTGGCGAAGAAAACCGCCACGGAGCTGGAAGCCGCGCAGAAGCAGGCCGCGCTGATCGACGGCGTAGCCTTGCACTTTACCCGCAAGACCGGCGAGAACGACCAGCTCTTCGGCTCGGTCACCTCCGCGGACGTCGCGGAAGGCCTCGCGGCCCAAGGTTTCAAGATCGACAAGCGCCAAGTACATCTCGCCGAAGCGCTCCGGGCTCTCGGTGAATACCCGGTGACCATCAAGGTGTTCCGCGATGTCACCGCCGATGTGAAAGTCTTCGTCGAAAAAGAAACGCACGCGTAGTTCAGCCCGCTCCTCCGCTCGTGATTTTGCGCGCCGGGCACGACACACGTGTCCGGCTTTTCTTTTGGGATGGTGTGTTTCGGCAAACTCACGCTCGTCTCGAAAGGAATTCTTCACTTGCTTGCGTCGTGAGAAAAGTTTTGCACTGATTTCCGAAACGATGCACAGCCCTCCGATTGACGCTCGCTCCGAAGACGCGCACAATGCGCGCACCAGTCTGAACAGGGAATGGTCGAGGCCCAAGAAATCTCCCAGCACTTGAAAAATTTCAGTGCTTGCACTCGCCCTGAGATCATGCTAAATAGAAAGGTATAAGGCGAAACTAAAGCGAAATACCCATGCCTGTTGACGCCACTCTCGAACGCCCTTTACCCAATAATCTCGATGCCGAACGCTCCGTCCTCGGGGCCGTATTGCTGGACAACAACGCCCTCAATGCGGCCATCGAAAATCTGCGCCCGGAAGATTTCTTCCTGGACCAGCACCGCCGCGTCTTCACGCAGATGATCGCGCTCGGCGAGAGCCAGCAGGCCATCGATCTGATCACGCTCACCGAAGAGCTGCACCGCAAAGGCGATCTGGAAGCGGCGGGCGGCGCGCCGTATCTTGCGTCCCTTGCGGACGGCATGCCCAAGGTTTCCAATATCGAGCACTACGCGCGCATCGTCAAAGAAAAGGCGCTGCTGCGCAACCTCATCCATGCGACGCACAACATCCAGCAGCGCGCCTTTGATGGCGAAGATGGCGCCGACACCGTCCTGGACAACGCGGAATCGTCGATCTTCGCTCTCGCCGAAGACCGCGTTAAAATCGGCCTCATTCCCATCAAAGACATTGTCCGCGACAATTTCGAGCGCCTCGAAAAGATTTTCCGCGAAGGCAAGAGCATCACCGGCGTTCCCACCGGCTACATGGAGCTCGACAAGCTCACCTCCGGCTTGCAACCGTCGGAGCTGCTGATTCTTGCCGCGCGCCCTTCGCAGGGAAAGACCGCTCTGGCGCTCAACCTGGCGGAAAATATCGGCATTCGCTCGGGCCTGCCGGTGGCCATCTTCAGCTTGGAAATGTCCAAGGAATCGCTGCTGCAACGCCTGGTGGCTTCCGTCGCGCAGATCGACGCCCACAAATTCCGCACCGGGCACCTCAGCCGCGAAGATTGGCGCCGCATGACCGAGGCGCTGGGCACCATTTCATCCTCGCCGATCTGGATCGACGACGCCGGCACGATCAGCGTCCTGGAAATCGGGGCCAAGGCCCGCCGCTTGAAGCGCGACAAGGGCTTGTCGCTTCTGATCGTCGATTATCTGCAATTGATTACCGCGCGCGGGCGCTTCGGCAACCGCAACGAAGAAGTCTCCAGCATCTCTCGCAGCTTGAAGGGTCTCGCGAAAGAACTACAGATTCCGGTTCTTGTCCTCAGCCAGCTCACGCGCTCGCCGGAGCGCGAAGATCGCGGCCCGCAACTCTCCGATTTGCGCGAATCGGGCGCCATCGAACAAGACGCCGACGTCGTCATGTTCATCTACCGCCCACACTTTTTCAAAGCCGGCGCCACCCCGGAAGAACGCGAAGAAACCGAACTGAAGATCGCCAAGCAGCGCAACGGCCCCACCGAAAGCGTAAAATTCGTCTTCCGCAGCCGCCTCACCCGCTTCGAAGAAGCCGCCCCCGACGCCTTCTCCCAATTCTCCCCCGATGATTTGTAGCGCCGCGGGTCGCTCGAACGTAAGCTGCGGTGCTGCAGGTGCCAGGTCAGATATGCCAATTCAGAACTGTCCGATGTGTTTGCTCGACAAGCCGGTAGTGCGTAGCCACCTGATTCCACGAGCGATCTACGACTATTGTCGGCCACCCGAGGGGAATCCGATCTTCATAAGTCGTGAAGTCGTGATGGAAAGTTCCCGTCAGCTTCAGGATTATCTGCTGTGTAACGACTGCGAAGATATTCTGAATAAGGGCGGCGAGAGCTATATGGTTGGGCTGCTCGCGACGATTGAGAACAAGTTTCCCCTGTATGACATCGTCATGAGCGTTCCCCCTGACGTAACGCTGGATGGATTTGCAGCTCACGCGGCAGCGCGTAATCCGCGAATCGAAACCGGCAAGATAGTTCATTTTGCGATGGGAATTTTCTGGAAGGCCGCTGTCCATTCATGGAGCGGGCAACAGGTCGAGCCGTGGATCGACATTAGACCCATCAAGGATGACATCCGAAAGTTCTTGCGTGGCGAAGCTGGGTTTCCTGCAACGGCGGTTCTAGCGATAGGAATAACCCCATCCGAAAAAGCACAGATAACGTTCTACCAGCCTTACCAGGGCTCGACAGAACAAGGCCTTAATTTTCTATTCTACGTTCCGGGCATCGAGTTCACGCTCATCGTCGGAGACGACTTGCCGGCTGATGTGAGGCAGCAATGTTTTGCGATGAATCCCCTACATCCGATACTCGTGGGAGATTTCTCCTCTGCTGTTAAGAGCGTTATCGGTCCAGTCTGGGCTGGGGCACGAAAAGCAAGGAACGTCGAGAAGTATCTGAGGAAGCTCCAGAAGCGCGTCGGAGAAGATTAGAGACCGGGGAGACACCTGAAGCCGGGTACGCCAGGGCGTCGACGTTTCGCCTGGGTCTTCGTTCGATCCGGCTTCCTGTTTCACCGTCCGAGGTCCCTCCAGGTGTTTCTTGCTCGACCCCAGGTCGGACACGCCGGAACGAAACTCTCCTAGACCGATGATGCCTCGCCGCTTCCGGGGCAAGTAGCTCGCCTCCAAGACCCACAGTCCTTCTCGCACCACTTGCGAAGGAGTCCAGCCCAATTCCCGGACCAGCACCGCCAGCCTCTTTGGTGATCGTTCATCAAGCCTGATTTGGATTGCAGAGCGCATCGCCTAAGGGCCTATGGAGCGGCTTCCACCGTAAGTCTCAGCCCAATCGCTTGGGTTACCGCAACCAAGGTTGACAAACGGGGATTACCGCGCATCGACAACGCCCGGTAAAGACTCTCTCGCTCGATTCCGGCAGCCTTGGCGACTTTGGCGATGCCTTGCGCTTGCGCCAAGTGGCGCAAGGCCATGAGCAGAACGCGGGGCTCGTCCTCATCTTCCAATACCGCTTTGAGATACTCAGCCACAAATTCCGGATTCTTCCGCAGTCGCCGGACGATGGCCTCATCGTGGGAGATACTGGCTTTACGTTTCATCGGATTCAGCTCT
>JBGOVR010000144.1:0-10817 GCA_041478205.1 Candidatus Acidiferrum sp. | reverse complement strand
CTTGGCGCTCCTGAGCCAGTCGATGGCGTTGGCTACTTTGTCGTCCAGCATCCTAAGCTTCATTTTAGTGCTACTCTGACGGAAGGGCACTTCGTTTGACCCCGGACATGCTGGTTTTGTAACCTGTCCTACCGTGCTAAATCCCCCGAAAAGGCTTGCTATGACACGCCGGATTGAAAAGGCCGCCGTACTGGGCGCAGGAACGATGGGCTCACGGATTGCCGCGCATTTCGCGAATGCGGGACTTCCCTGCATTTTGCTGGATATTGTTCCACCCGGCTTGCCCGCAGGCGCGTCTGGCCTGGAGCGCAACAAGATCGTGCGAGCCGGACTCGACGCGGCGAAGAAGTCCAAGCCTGCGGCGTTTTTCACTGCTGCGCTGGCGGAACGCGTCGCGATCGGGAACTTCGAAGATGATCTGGCGCGCTGCGCGGAGGCGGACTGGATCATCGAGGTTGTTGCGGAGAACCTGGAAATCAAGCGGAAGCTGCTTTCGCGCGTCGCGCAGGTTCGCAAGCCCGGCGCGATTGTGACCACCAATACTTCGGGATTGCCGGTGCATTTGATTGCCGAGGGCATGAGCGAGGAGTTTCAGCAGCACTGGGCGGGGACGCACTTTTTCAACCCGCCGCGATATTTGAAATTGGTGGAAATGATTCCCGGGCCGAAGACGTCGCCGGAAGTGATCGAGACGCTGAGCGAGTTTTGCGAGCGGCGGCTCGGGAAGGGCGTGGTCATCGCCAAGGACACGCCGAACTTTATCGCCAACCGCATCGGGACGTATTCGATGCTGAACGCGCTGCGCTTGATGGGCGCGCTGGGGATGACCATCGAGGAAGTGGATGCGTGCACCGGGCCGGCGATCGGGCAGCCGAAGTCGGCGACATTTCGCACCGCGGACATTGTAGGGCTCGATGTGCTGCTGCACGTGGTGAAGAATATTTACGAAACCGTGCCCAACGACGAATCGCGCGAGATGTATAAAGTGCCAGCGCTCGTGGAAGAGATGGCGCGTCGAGGATGGCTCGGGGATAAGACCGGGCAGGGCTTCTACAAGCGCGTGAAGGGCGAGGGCGAAAAAGAAATTCTGACGCTCGACGTGCAGACGATGGAGTATCGCCCGCGGCAGAAGGCGCGGTTTGCCTCGCTGGAGACCGGAAAGGCGATCGACGATACGCGCGAGCGGCTGCGGGCGCTGATCGGGCCGTTGCTGGAAGGGCAGAAGGGCGACAAGGCGCAGCAGTTTATTTGGGGCGCGCTGTCGGAAACGTGCTTGTACGCGGCGCGGCGCGTGCCGGAGATTTCCGATAGCGTCGTTGATGTAGATCGCGCGATGCGCTGGGGATTCGGCTGGGAACTGGGGCCGTTTGAATTGATGGATGCCATCGGCGTGAAGGCGTTTGCGGCCCAGGTGCAGAAAGAGGGGCGGGGGCTGCCGCCGGTCGTGGAAAAATTGCTGGCGAGCGGCAGAAAAGGATTTTACGAGTCGGAAAAAGGCACGACGGCGGTGTTCGACATTGCGAGCGCCACGGCGAAAAAGGTCGAAGAGCCGAAGGGTGTGCTGATCCTCAAATCGCTGAAGGATGCGGGTCGCGAAGTGGAACGCAACTCGGGCGCAAGCTTGGTCGATCTGGGCGACGGCGTGGTGTGCTGCGAATTTCACTCGAAGATGAACGCGATTGGCGCGGACCTGATCGCGATGCTGCACAAAGGGTTGAAGCGGCTGGAGTCGGATTTCGATGCGATGGTGATTGCGAATCAGGCGGTGAATTTTTCCGTTGGCGCGAACCTGATGCTCGTGCTGGTGGCGGCGCAAGAGCAAGAGTGGGACGAGCTGCATCTTGCGGTGAAGCAATTTCAGAACGCGAATTTGGCGATCAAGTATGCGCGGAAACCCGTGGTGGCCGCGCCGCAGGGCATGGCGCTGGGCGGCGGATGCGAGGTGAGTCTGCACGCAGCAAGAATCCAGGCGGCTGCGGAGTCCTACATCGGGCTGGTTGAGGCTGGCGTTGGTTTGATTCCCGGGGGTGGCGGAACGAAAGAGATGCTGATCCGCGCGAATGAACACGCCGGTGGGGCAGGCTTTAGCCTGCCCTCGTCCGCCGAATCGGACCTCGACCTATTTCATGCACTCCGGCCGGTCTTCGAAACGATCGCGATGGCCAAGGTGGGAACGAGCGCGGAAGAGTGCCGCGAGTTAGGATTCCTGCGCCGGGAAGACGGCGTGTCGATGAATCGCGACCGGCTGGTGGCCGACGCGAAAGAGGCAGCGCTCGCGCTGGTCCGCGGCGGGTACAAGCCGCCCGCGGCAAGCTGGCAGGAGGGCGCGCAGACCACGCAGATCAAAGTGCTCGGCGAGCAATTCCTGGCCACTGCAAAAATGGCGATTCACCTGCTGCAGCGTGGCGGGTACGCGACGGATCATGACGCACACGTCGCGCGAAAGCTAGCGAACATTTTGGCGGGCGGTCCGCTCAGCGCGCCGCAAACGGTGAGCGAGCAGTACGTGCTGGACCTGGAGCGCGAAGCGTTCGTCTCGCTCTGTGGCGAAAAGAAAACGCAAGAACGCATCGCGCACATCCTAAAAACAGGCAAGCCTCTACGGAACTAGCTTTCTTCCTCGGCTGCTCCGGCAAACCCATAATCGCATAATAACGTATTGATATGTCGATTCGTTGTGCGCTATTCTGTCTGTTTGCGGAGGCGTACCGTGCAGAGGCTTTTGGCGCCGCGGGAAGCGGCGAACATCCTGGGTGTCAGCTATCCCACGCTGAAGCAGTGGATTTACCGCGGAAAACTAAAGACCGCGAAGACACCGGGCGGCCACCACCGCGTTCCGGAGAGCGAGATCGACCGCCTGATCCCGAAAAGATTGGAGCGCGGCGACATTCAGACTCGGCGCATAAATTTCCGGAAGATCAGCGGGCGCAATCAGCTGATCGGGCGGGTGCTCTCCATCAAGTACAGCGGGTTGCTGGCGCAGGTGACGATGGCGATCGGGGAGCAGCACATCACCGCGATCATCACCGCGGACGCCGCCAAAGAGATGCGCCTCAAGCCGGGAGAAAGAGCGGCCGCGCTGATCAAGTCGACCGAAGTGATGATCTTGCGAGTTTGAAAAGGTGAGACCGGTGAGGATCGCGTTCGCCGCACTGATCTTGGCCCTGATCGCCACCGGATCGGTGCGAGCGCAGAAGCAAGAAGTTCGCGTTGCCGCGGCGGCCGATTTGAAGTTTGCGATGAGCGAACTGGCGCGGCAGTACGAGCAGAAGACAGGCAACAAGGTGAACGCAACCTACGGATCGAGTGGTAATTTTTTCTCCCAGATACAGAATGGCGCGCCGTTCGACGTATTTTTCTCCGCGGACGTCGACTATTCGCGAAAGCTGGAAGCAGCGGGGCTGGCCGAGCCGGGAACGCTTTATCAGTATGCGGTCGGGCGCATCGTGATTTGGATGCCGGCGGATTCGAAGGTCGATGTGGCAAAGCAAGGATGGGCTGCTCTGCTCGACGCCAGCGTGCAACGGATAGCGATTGCGAATCCGGAACACGCGCCATACGGGCGCGCGACCGTCGCGGCACTGCAAAAAGCAGGAATTTACGGGCAAGTTGCCGCCAAGCTGGTTTACGGCGAAAATATTTCACAGGCAGCGCAGTTCGTGCAGTCGGGAAACGCGCAGGCGGGAGTTGTGGCGCTCTCGCTCGCAACGTCACCCGCGATGAAAGACGGCAAGCGGTGGGAGATTCCCGCGGAGATGCATTCGCCAATCCAGCAGGCCGCAATCGTGCTGAAAGATGCCAAGAACAAAGAAGCAGCGCGAGCGTTTCTGGAGTTTGTGAAGAGCGAAGTGGGCCGCGCCACGCTCGCGAAGTACGGGTTTTCGTTTCCGCTGGCACATTCCAAGGTGACGCCTTGAGGAGAGTTGCCCTCGTCATCCCCATTTGGTTTTTGTACATCGAAACGCGATGATCTGAGATATGGAAGCACTACTACTTTCAATTCGGCTGGCCGTATGCGTCTCGCTAATTCTGTTTGTCATCGGGACGCCGCTGGCGTATTGGCTTGCGTATTCCCGGTGGCGCGGCAAGTTTCTCGTGGAGTCGGTCGTCGCCCTGCCGCTGGTGTTGCCGCCAACGGTGCTGGGATTTTACGTGCTGGTGGCGATGGGTCCGCGCGGGCCGCTGGGAAGATTGTGGCAAGCGGCGTTCGGGCACGGATTGGCGTTCACCTTTACCGGGCTGGTGTTCGCGTCGGTGCTGTACAGCCTGCCCTTCACGGTGCAGCCGCTAGTGGCGTCGCTCGAGCGCGTCGATCGTAAGCTGTTGGAAGCTTCGGCGATCCTGGGAGCCGGCCGCCTGCGCACGTTCTGGCGCGTGATTCTGCCGATGTCCGTGCCGGGTGTGGTGACCGCTCTGGTGTTAAGCTTCGCGCACACGCTCGGAGAGTTCGGCGTGGTGCTGATGGTCGGTGGCAACCTTCCCGGCGTGACGCGCACGGTTTCCATCGATATTTACGATCGCGTGCAGTCGCTCGAATATGCGGAAGCGAACCGCATGGCGCTCGTGCTGCTGATCTTTTCGTTCGTTGTGCTTTCCGTGGTCTATGGAGTCAATCGCCAAATAGGGCGGCGAGTCTGGTCACCGTGGCCGGCGAAGTAAAGCCTGCGAGTCTCGCGGCACAGGTGCAAGTGGAGCGCCGCGGCGCGGACGCTCCTTCCTTCCTGCTGGATGTTTCCATCGAAGTTTTTCCGGGCATCACAATCTTGTTCGGACCATCCGGCGCGGGAAAATCGACGCTGCTGGATTGCATCGCGGGTTTACTGCGTCCGAATGCCGGCCGGATTACGAGCGGCGGCGAAGTGTTGTTCGACTCGCAGAGTGGCGTAAACCTGCCACCGCAAAGGCGGCAAACCGCCTACGTGTTTCAGTCTCTGGCCCTGTTTCCCCACATGAGCGTGGAAGAAAACGTCGCCTATGGGCTGGCGCATTTGCAGAAAGAGCAGCAACTTGCGCGAGCCGCAGCGACCCTGGAGGCATTTCGCGTCGAGAAGCTCCGAAAGCGCAAGCCCGGCGAAATTTCGGGCGGAGAAAGACAACGCGTGGCCTTAGCGAGATCGCTAGTGACCTTGCCGCGGGTGCTTCTGCTCGACGAGCCACTGACGGGACTGGACGCCGAGCTGAAAGCTTCGATCGTCGACGACCTGCGCGCCTGGAATGCCGCGCAAAAAATTCCGATTCTCTACGTGACCCACACTCGCGACGAAGTGGACGCCCTGGGCGAGCGCGTCATCGCCCTGGAGCGCGGCCGCGTCGTCAGCGAAGGAACCCCGCACGACGTTCTGAATGCCCCGAGGCGAAAAAGGCTGGCGCAAGCAGCGGGATTCGAGAACTTGCTGAGCGCCACTGTCGTGGATCTGCGAGAGCCGGACGGCGTCATGCGAGTGCGCCTGGCGGAGAGCGCCTGCGAAATCGAAGTGCCCCTAGGTTATGCGGCACCAGGAGATCGCGTGCGCGTGGCCATCCGCGCGGGAGACATCCTGCTGGCGACGGCGCGCCCGAACCATTTGAGCGCCCGCAACGTGTTGGCCGGAAAGATTGTCTCGCTCGAGCAGCGCGGAACGATGGTGATTGCGCGCGTCGATTGTGGCGTGACGTTTACGGTGCATGTGACGCCAGGCGCGGCCCGCGCGCTGGAACTGGCTACAGGGAAAACAGTGTGGATCGTGCTCAAAACGCATTCCTGCCATCTCGTCGACGAGTAGAGAAAAAATGATTCAGGAGGTTTATCTGCGAGTCGCCACTTACTCGTGCTCCGCAAGAAAAGTGCGCGCATGCGCCAGTTGCGGCAGCTCCGGATCGGCATTCTTCCACGCCGCCACAAACTCCGCATATTCCGCCGTAGCTGCTTTAACGTCGCCCGCTTGCTCGCTGCTCATGGCAATGCCGTACAGGGGAAAGCCGGACCGCGGCCGCTCCACCAGCGCTCTCTTGTAAGCCGCTTTCGCATCCGCCCAGCCTTCCGCAGCCAGCAGCGCCGCTGCTTGCGTCTCGCCCACCGGCCGAATGTAGCTGGGCGGCTCGTGGTAGCCCAGCGTTTTTTCTTCCTGCGCGGCCTGCGCAAATAATTGTTTCGCCTCGTCGGCCTGCTTCTTGGCCACCAGCAGCCCGGCCCGCAGCTCCAGCGACATGATCGACACGTTGCTCACCAGCGGCTTCGGCAGCGCATCCGGCATCAGTTGCAGCTTCGGCGCGCCCGCATCCATCGCCTTCTTCTCCTTGGCGTCCTTAGCCTCCTTGCCGTGTGCCTCCTCTTCGGCCTTCAACTTTTGCGAAATTCGCCACAGCTCCGCATCCAACCGCATCGACGACTCTTCTGCCCGCGCCAAATCGTGCGCCTCCAGCGCCTGCATGCCGGCGGCGAAGTCTGTCAGTTGCCGCGCCAGAAACCCCAAATTCTGAAGAGAAGCCGCTGGCGGCTCGCTCGTCTTCAGCAGTTCCAAAGCCTGCGCCCAATCCGCCGTCCGCAGCGCCACCGGCAGCCGCGGGTCCAGCCGCGAAATCGCATCTCGCGGCGACCATGGATACAGCGTGGCCTCTAACTGCCCGCGCGCGCCCTTCAGTTTACCGGACAGCGCCGTCGCTTCCTTCAGCCGCCCTTCCTCCATCAGGTTCGCAATCGCGTACATCAGGTTGTGCACGTAATTCCAATCGTCATCCACCTGCACGTGCTGCGCCTGCATGTAGCGCTCATCCGCCTCCATGGACGCCGCAAACGATTCTTGCGCCCGCGCGTAGTCGCCCACACGGTAGAAGATGTGCCCCGGCATGTGAACCATATGCCCCGAGGTGGGCGCCAGTCTCCCCAGCATTTCCGCGCTGCGCAGCGCCTGCTCCGGCTTCGGGCTCGCCTCCACCGCATGAATCCAGTAATGGTTCGCCGCAGAGTTTTCCGGCTCGTCCTTCATAACGCTTCGCAGAATTGCCAAGGCTTCCTTTTGCCCGGCGTTCGGCTCCCCCGCGTCGCTGTAGCCATCCGTCAGCGCCTCGGCCAGAAAAATCCGCGCCTGCATATCTTTTGGATTGTGCTTCACCAGCTTGCGCCACAGTTGCAATTCCTTCGATTCATCCGCCTTGTCGTCGTCCTTCGCGGCCTTCAAAGCCACCTCGTGCGCGGCGCTCGCCTCAATGTACAGGTGCTCTGCTTTGCTCACGTGACCCTTCAAACTGACCGCTTTGTCCAGCGCCAGATTCGCATAGTGCTTGGCCGTACTGCGGCGAAACGTCTCCGCCTGATACAATCCCCAATAACACATCGCGCATTGCGGATCGACCCGGACGCCCTGCTCGAACGCCCGCACCGACTCGTAATCCCAAAAGTCGTGGAACAGATTGAGCCCCTGGTCGAACCACATCTGCGCTTCCGGGCTCGCGGTAATCTGAATGTGAGCGTTCCCAATGCCGCTCAGCTTCTGCGGCGCCGGCAGTTTATCGGGAGGTATTTCCTCCTGCGTAGCGCCCATCGAATGGCAACTCATGCCCGTCTGGGCCGCCAACGGTTGGGTCTGGCCCATCACCAGACCAGCGGCCATCAAGCCAAAACCCGCCATTTTCCTCGAAAACAAAGCGGCACTCGACTCAAACCTTCCCAAAATCTCCTCCTGTAGCTAGCGCAAACCGAATCAGGCCAGAGCCACCATCGGCCCACAACAACATACGTACAGAAAAATGAGTGCTATTGTTTTGGTTTGGCCGCAGACGTCCCGGCGGCCGCGGCGCCGTGTGCCGAGAATTTGATCTCGTCAGCCGACAAAGTGTCGCCTTCCGGTGTGGCGTGGATCACCACGCGCTGGCCGACGGCCAGATCGGACAGTTTGGAGGTTTTGCCGTCTCGCGAAACGTAGACCGTCGCGGCGACCAGCTTCACTTCAACCGACTTTCCGTCGGCGGTCTTCACCACCACGGAATCGGCGTTGATTTTTTCGAGCGTGCCCATGACGTGTTTCTTGTCGCCGTGGGCGATAACGGCGTTCGTAAGGAGTGCGGCGAATGCTAGCAGCAAAACGAATCGAAGTTTCATTTGTTTCTCCTGACCAAATACTTCAACCAGAAAGCAAGCGTCCCAAGGACTACACCACCCTACTGTGGATGAGCGCTCGGCTTCCTGCTACCGAATGCGGGGACGAATTTCACCTGCTGCGCGGTATCCACCCCATCCTTCGATACTACTTTGATTACGATTTGATCGCCGACCTCAAGGTCCTTTAGTCTGGCGGGCTTCTCCGTACTGCTGTCGACATAGGTGGTCGATGAATCGACGACCACCACCGCAATCTCGTCAGATTCCTCTTTCACCTCGATAAGGTTCTTAACGATGCGGTGAACCGTACCCATGACGAGTTTGCCGCCAGCAGCGCGCGCCAAGCCGTTTGCCGCCAACAATAGAGTGAGTAGTAGCAACGTCCGGCACTTCATCCTGAATCTCCGTTACCCGAGATTCACCTCACTTAGGAGGATGCGGTGACTCAGGCTTTTGTTGCAAGGGCGCTCCGCGGAGAAAATCGTCTTCCTCTTGCTCTTCATCAAGGTCACCAGGACCTTTCGGATTATACTGCTCCATCTCCACGCGCTCGTCTGCCGCGAGTTGTGAGAGATGACGAATGAAAAGTACCAGCTTCCAACTGTCCTCCTGCGTGCCGTGGTGGCCGCCAAACGCGGGCATGCCGGTAAAGCGCACTCCATTCTCAATGACCCAGAAGAGTTCGCCGTCGGAGAGCTTCTGCGTCTCCGGCAAACGCAAATCGGGCGGTTTGGGATAAAGGCCCTGGCCGATCGTGGTGCTGCCGCCGCCGTCATTGCCGTGACAAATGGCGCAGTGGTCGGCGAAGTGCAATCGAGCTTCGCGGAGGTTTTCCACGGAGGAGGGAGCGGGGTTTCGTGCGGTCCGCGCGTTGGACGAGATAGCCAGGTGACGCGCATTTCGCGCAATCATGGCTTCGATCTGCGTAGGTTTGGCGCGGGCGCTCAGTCCGTCGTGCAAGAGCGCGGCGGCCGCGGCGATTCCGAGCCCGGCGGCCACCACGAGAATCAGAAGGATGAGATTGCCGCGTTTCATTTCCACTTGTATGTTAGCCGACCAGCGGAACGCAGAGCAATCCGGAGAATCGGCCGGCGGTGGGTCGGGTTTCGATAGCCCGGCTATTCGGGCGAGCACGTGGCTTCATTCTTGACAGACGGCTCAGCCTGTGACTAATGATATTCCCTGCGTAACGATATCCGTGCTAAAGCAGATTGCGAGCGTGGTTCGGTAACCGGCCAAGTCTCTGCGAAGTGGCGACCTCTCTGATACGATACGATTTCATGGCTGCCGGTGGTTGAGGAGCGGGAAGCGATCATTTATGAACACTCCGGAACAAGTCCAGAAGCCACATGCGTCGCCCCAAAGTAGTGCGAGGGCTCAAGCGCCGACGATGCAGGCGGCGAATGCGGCGATGCAGGCTTGTCCGACCGACGTGCGGGAGTGCCTTGAAGCGGCCCACGATGGCGCGGAACTCACGTTTGAGCAAGGATTGCGCTTAGCGACCGCCCAAGGTCCGGCGCTGGATGCTTTGGTCGCGGTCGCCGATGCGTTGCGGCGCGAAACCGTGGGCGAAACGGTCACCTACGTCGTAAACCGCAACATTAATTTCACCAATGTCTGCTTTGTCGGCTGCAGCTTTTGCGGCTTCGGCAAAGGACCCAGCGTGCCGGATGCGTATTCGCTCTCGCCCGCCGATGTGGTCCGCAAGGCCTGCGACGCGTGGGAAAAGGGTGCGACGGAAGTGTGCATCCAGGGCGGATTGCCGCGAGACCTCGATGGGTTTTTCTACCGCGACATTCTGCGAGCGATCAAGCACGCGATTCCCGCTATGCACGTGCATGCCTTCTCGCCGATGGAAATTTCTTACGGCGTCGACAAAACAGGAATGCCGCTAGGTGATTACTTGCGGATGATGAAGGATGAGGGACTCGGAAGCATTCCCGGGACCGCGGCGGAAATTCTGGACGACCGCGTGCGGCAGGAATTGAGCCCCAACAAGCTGCCGGTAGCGCGGTGGGTGGAGATCATTACGGCGGCGCATGAGCTGGGAATTCCGACGACCTCCACGATGATGTACGGGCATGTAGAAGAACCCGCGGATTGGGTGCGGCACATCCTGCTGCTGAGGTCGATCCAGAAGCGGACCGGCGGGTTCACGGAGTTCGTGCCGCTGGGCTTCATCCACGAAAAGACGCGGCTGTACAAACACGGTGGCGCGCGGGCGGGTGCGCAGCGCGAGGAACATTTGCGCGTGCACGCATTGTCGCGGGTGTTGCTGCACGGAGCGATCGAGAACGTGCAGGTGTCGTGGGTAAAGCTGGGATTCGATGTTTCGCTGGCCTGCTTGAACGCGGGCGCAAACGATTTTGGCGGCACTTTGATGGAAGAGAGCATTTCAAAGGCCGCGGGTGCCACGTTTGGAGAATACGTATCGCCCGAGGAGTTTCGAAGGATGATTCGTTCGATTGGGCGCGTGGCGGCGGAACGCTCGACGACCTACAAGATTCAGCGTGCCTTTGAAGCGGCGGAAGATGCGCCGGAAGCGGCGGCGGAAGCGCGAGAGCCGGCGCGGCTGCAACTGCTGCAAGCGGAGAAGCATGTGCCTTACGCGGAAGGCGCGTACTGACTTATTCTTATGCGCGCTTTGTTGCTTCCCATAAAAGATCTGCGAAACGCAAAACAGCGGCTAGCGGGTGTGCTCACGGCGGAAGAGCGATTTGCGTTGGCGCACGCCATGCTT
>JBGOVR010000064.1:0-23512 GCA_041478205.1 Candidatus Acidiferrum sp. | reverse complement strand
TTCCTCTTCCTATACTCCATGGCGAGTATGCTTGAGTGGATCAGCAGATACTCCTCGCTGGCCTCCCCTGACCCCTCCGAACTGCCCCTCTCCGTCGCTGGGCCGGAAATGTTCAAGTTATTCGAGTGGTGCAAGGGATTGTGCCGGACCGGATCAAAGCACTGGATTACGTCCGTGCATCCATCCGCACGGCCATTCCTTCCCTTCCGGCGAAACTTGCTTTTCTCCGGCAACGAGCAGAGATACAGCAACAAATCCTGCGCCAGGTCCAGAATGGCGTCACGCTCGGCCCTCCCTCGCATTCGCTTTGTCAGCCAGTGGCGAACCCAGAGCGGGTCGCGCTCGAAGAATTCTTCAAAATTCTTCGGAACGAGAAAACCATCCTGGCCAACGTAGTGGCCGTCAGGGCTGATGGTGAAGGATTCGAGCCTCGGTGCTCGGTCACTGAGAGATCTTGTGGTTGTCTGCGCTGACAGAAAAGGAAACCCATAAGGTCTATGACTGCAGACGGCGATTTGTCTCAAGGCTCGATGGAAAGGTCGGTCCGAGCACCAATCCTCATCACGCTCTTGTGCGTAACTAACCGCTAAGGGCGTTATCCCTTTGATTCCGCCTCTGCTCGCACACCGTCGCGCCGCTCGCCCCGCTCGTGTCACGCCGGTTGCCGTCCGCTCCGGCTTCTGAATAAGCATCTTCCGTTCTCCTGCGAACGCGGTCCTTTGGTTCCCCTGCCTCGGGTGAGGGAATCAAATCCCCGCACAGGAGAACGGAAAATGAAATCAGAACAAGTCGAAGGAATCACAGATAAGGCTGCTAAACAGCTGGTAGCTGGCCGCCGGATTGTGGAACAGGAGCAGCGCGGCAAAAAGCGGGCATAGTACGGAAAAGCCTTGCTGCGCCGTTCGGCAGAGGACCTGACCACACGGCTTGGAAAAAGCTTCTCGGAACGCAACTTGTTGGCAATGCGGGAGTTCTGTCTCGCCTGGTAAATTCCGCAGACACTGTCTGCGGAATTTGCGGAACCGGGCATCGTCGGGGGTTCCCTTGGAAATCCGCGGACGCCGTCTGCGGATTCGGGAGGTCTGGCTCGGCCCTCCCTATTTCCCTTGCCGTGGTCTCATTGCGTCCGGCTCCTCTCCGTCAACAACCGGCAAGCCCGCTCGTTCTACGAGACTGAAGCTTTACGCGGCGGCTGGTCCGTCCGCCAGCTGGACCGGCAGATCGCAACCCAATTCTTCGAGCGCACCCAGTTGTCACGCAACAAGGCGGCCATTCTCCGCCGAGGTCAAGCGCCTGAGCCGTCCTACCACTTGACCCCGGAACAGGAGATCAAGGACCCGTTGGTTCTCGAGTTCCTTGGACTGAAGGACGAACACCCCGAAAACGCTCTGGAGGAAGCGCTGATCCACAGGCTGGAACACTTTCTCCTGGAACTCGGCAGCGACTTCGCCTTCATTACAAGGCAAAGGCGGTTGCGCGTCGGCGACGAGTGGTACCGCATCGACCTGCTCTTCTTTCATCGCCGGCTTTGCTGCCTGGTCATCATTGATTTAAAGATCGGAAAGTTCACCCACGCCGACGCCGGACAGATGAATTTGTATTTGAACTATGCCCGGGAACACTGGACTCTGACCGGTGAGAATCCGCCGCTTGGTTTGATACTCCGTTCGGAGAAAAACGAGGCCGTGGCCCACTACGCGCTCGGAAACGTGCACAATAAGGTCCTGTCCAGCCAGCACAAGCTCGCCTTGCCCGACGAAAAGGAACTCGCCGAAGAAATCGCCAAGACCCGGAAAGCCTTGTTGCAGGAAACACAGCGAACCAAATAATCCCGTGGCTGCACGAAACAAATACCTCGCCCTCACACCTTCTTTGCCGCCTCTTGCCAGAAAGCTAGTTCGACTACCCTTCCTGGCCAAATCCTGCGCCTGTTCCGCCAGCTTCTTCTGTCAAGGGTCTTCGCTTCGCTCCGACGAACACGACCGCAAGGAAAACCAACTCAGCTTGGAGCGCGGGTTCCGGCTCCTCAGCGCCTATTTCACAAACGCGAACGAAAAAATATGGCTGATCGCCGAACAGGACAGGTCTGCCACCACGTTGCTTCTTCCCGAAGAGTACTGAGCAAACCGAAACCGAGAGAAAAGGAGAATAGACGATGACGACTGTACTCGAAACAAAAGCAACTTCTGGACTTTCACCCGCAGTGTCCGCAATGCAGGACATACCCCTTGTCCACATTCAGGAATCGAAGACAAACCCCCGCCGCCAGTTCGATGAAGCAAAGCTCGCCGAATTGTCCGACAACATCCGGCTACATGGCGTTCTGCAACCCGTTTTGGTGCGCCCATTGCCGGGCGGGAAGCAGGCTCTTATGAACTTGTCACCGGGGCGGGGCGTTACCGCGCCTCGAAACTCGCCGGACGGGAAACTATTCCCGCTACCATTCACGAACTCACCGACACATAATGCCTTGAGCAGCAACTCATCGAAAATCTGCAACGCGCCGATGTCCATGAACTAGACGAAGCGCGGGGCTACGCAGCCTTCATGCAGTTGCAGCCCGAGAACTACACCGTCGAAGTCCTCGCTGAAAAAATCGAGCGCTCTGAGAAGGATGACTATGCCCGGCTGCGTCTCATGCACCTGACCGACGAAGCGCAGGAGGCGTTCTACGTTGGCAGGCTCACCGTCGCGCATGCGTTTGAAATCGCGCGGCTCCAGTTGAACGACCAGCGGCGGGTTTTGCAGGAATGTTTTCCGAATCACCGTTCGACAGCGTCAGCCTTGAAAGACCGGAGAGCCGAAGCCGTCACCGTGCGCGAGCTTCGCGCTTGGATTGAAAGCGAAGTTCACTTACCCGCAGGACGAAAACTTGCTTCCCCCTGCCGGGAGTTGCGCCCGCTGCCCCAAGCGAACGGGCAACAACCCGCTGCTCTTCCCGGAAGTGCAGCGCAAGGTCCACCTGCACAGACCCGAACTGCTACCGCATGAAAGTCGAAGCGCTGGTGCAGATTCGCATCAGACCTCTCGAAGAAAAAGGCGAAAAACCGTTGCGCGTTTCGTACGCTCCCGCGTGGCAGGCCAAGAGCCGGAAGGCGGCCGTCCCGCTGTGACGGACAATACCGCACCGTGAAGAAAACGGAGTGCCCGCAAACCAAAACCACACTTTTATCGATACTCGGGAAATTCATCCCGCAGGACGAGCGGGTGCTCGTCATCGAAGACACGGCCGAGATTCAACTGGCGCAGGAGAACCTCGTCCGCTTTGAAGCGCGCCGGGAGCAGAACGGCCTTCCTGCAGTGGCCATTCGCGATCTCCTCAAGGCTGCCCTCCGCCATCGGCCGGACCGTATCGTTCTCGGAAAGATTCGGGGCCGCGAAGCGTTCGATCTCCTGCAGCTTCTAAACACGAGGCATTCGGGCACGCTGTCCACCATTCATGCAAATTCCGCGCAACAAGGCCTCGCGCGGTTCACGAGCTGCGTTTTGCAAAGTGGCGTGGACCTCCCCTATCGGGCCATCAAGACCAACGTCGTCATCCATGTCGAGCGCCGGCCTGGACGCCGATACGTTTCCGAAGTTCTTCTGATCAACCGATGCGACCCGGATGCGGACCTGTTCGACTATGGCGCGGTGTACTTGGCCAAGCAGGATCATCCGGCCCCAGTGACCACAAAAGCCAATCCGAGCACGATTGGGCTTACGCCAAACGCTCTCTCGCCCGCGGGGACGACCCCGAGGTAGTGATCCAGCGCATCGCCAACTACCATCGGATGACAAAGCCGACCCGCACTATTACGCACGGCACACCGTCGCAAAGGCGCAATGACAACTCGAACAGGAACGAAGAGACCCCAGTGCTCCAGAATCACCGGTTGTGAGTCAGAGATAAAGGTAAGGTATCTTTTCCAGACGCGACAGGGGACACCATTGCGCCAGTCCAATGTCCTGGAGGACGAACTTTACCCGATTTTGCGCGAACTCGGTTTAATGCAACGGGGTGTCGGCATGCACGCCTTTCGCAGAGGTCGGGTTCTCACCTCGTGTATTCGGGAGTGAGCCGCCAGGTCATCGGCGATTGGTGCGGGCATGCCTCCGACAAAATGGTCGACCACTACACAAAAAGACTGCGTCAGCATCACGCACCCGAAATGGCGAAAGTGAGGCCGTTGCTGGTCCGAAGTTGGACCCCAGTTGGACCCCATTCCGAGGAGAGGAGAGTGGCGCGAGTCCGCAAGTTGTTGTAAATTAAAAGTCTACTTGCCCGTTCCCCGGTAGCTCAATGGTAGAGCATTCGGCTGTTAACCGAAGGGTTGCTAGTTCGAATCTAGCCCGGGGAGCCAAATCTTTCAATCAGTTAGCGAGTTGCCGTACTCGTGCCTTCTGAGACTGTGCCCAATTCTGTGCCCCATCGCCTTCAAAATCCGCCCCTTTTAACGCATTGACGGCCAGCCGCTGCGCGGTCTGTCCGATGTGGCCATAGCGCCTCGCCATTCGCACCGTCGTAGATGGACTCCATCCCATGATTGTGGCAACGACGGAGAATGGTACACCTGCTTCAAGCATCCGAGTACATCCCGTGTGTCTCAGATCATGAAATCGACAGGCAACTCCCGCTCGAATCTTTGCCGATTCCCACGCTTCCTTCCAGCGGCCAATCGGTCTCGTCGGATCACTATCGTACACGACGGTCACCCCGTCCCCAGAAGCGCCATAACGCTCCGCAGGGAAAACGAAATTACTTGGTTCACGTAGCGGGAACAGACTTGCCCAAAAGCTAAGGATCGCAACAGCCCGGTCATTTAGGGGGAGAAGGCGACCCGTGCCGGACTCGGTCTTGCTGTGGCCGACGGTGAGCGTACAGGAATGGAGATCAACTTGCCCCCACAGGAACAGGCGAAGCTCTGAGTAACGCATACAGGTATTGAGAGCAATCAGGACGGCCGGATAAAGTGATCGGGAACGGCTTGCTCGACACGCTTCCAATAATGCAGTTTCCTCGTCTCGACTGATGGCCCGCCCTACGTCCTCACGCGCGCGGAGCATCCGCACGTCGGGCTGGATTGATGCCCAAAGACGATTCTTCCGCAGTATCGCGCGCAAGGTTCCCACTTCGAGATTGATTGTCTTGGGAGCTGCGCCCTTTTCGAGGCGTTCTGCTTGATAGCGCGCGACGTCATCGGCAGCGATATCACAGAGCAGCATTTTGCCGAAATATGGATTGATGTGTTTCAGGTTTGCCCGTTCAATAATCACGCTACGAGGCGACAGGTGAGCGATTTTGGTTTTTAGCCAAGTTTCAGCCCCTGCTGTGAATAGCTGTGCCGTCCGGGGCCTCGAAATGCGATTGAAGGATTCTTCAAGCTCCCTGCGCCGAGCGCGTTCCGCTTCTTTGGCGACTGTCCGACTCTCACTCTTCGAGGATTCGCGGACTACCTGCCCCGCAAAGCGAAACTTGTACCACCAAACGTCTCCACGTTTGTAAAGGCTCATGGTTTCCTCTCTTTCTTGGGCGGCCTGCCGCCCTTCTTTCCGTTCTCACGCGCAATCTCGCGGATACGCTCGATCCCTAGGCGTTCCAGCCTAGCGGCGTAACTGCGCTGGCCGAGCCAGCTTGTAAACTGCCTGACCTCTTTCTTCGTCATACTAGTATCCTAATCTGTTTAGGTTTATTTGTCAATGAAAACCTGCTAAAATTGAAGTGCGCGGCTAGGGTAGCTCCTGAAAGGCGGGCGCATCCCGTCCCGCTTGCCGCGCGCACTCCACAAAACCGGGGCGCGACGCGGGAGGTTGTATGAGCTGGTATAGGTATCGAATCAACGACAGGGTGGAGCAAGAGCAACTGGACATCTGCCGCGCCCTAATCGAGGACGCAACCCCGGACACGGTACTTTGGCTTCAGGCTAATCCTTCGCCAGAGGAACGGGTTCACGTTCTTGCAATCCAAGGGTTGCTTGCTGAACTCGCCAGAATCATCGAGTGTCGGATGGAACGCCGCAGGGAAGCCAAGGACGACTGGGTTTGGTCGGAAACTGTGGATGAGGTGAAGTCACGGCTGGAGAAGGCCGGGCAGGCGCGCGGCAGTATTGTCGGCAAAGGCTTGGCCCGAATCGCAGCGCGCCTGCCTCAGGAATTGCCCGGCCCGCAGCCACCCCTAGTTAGTAGAGCACCCTCTCCAGCAAGTACCTTGCGCGGGGGTGGAGTTGCACCTTCGGTACCAACCACGCAGATACCGCCGAATCCTCCCTCTTACTTCCCAGGCGATTTGTGGCCGGAAACCAATCTGATTCTTCTCCAAGCCCGAAAAAAGTTTCCGTATCAAAAGCATGCGCTCGAACTGTGCAAACACATCACTTCGGAGTTGACGCCGCTGTTCTGCAAGGCGGTGAAAACGGGAAAGATGGAAGCTGGTGCGGTGCTCCATGAGGGGTTTGGTGGGATGGAAGATTTGCTCCATTTGCTCTTGGTTTACAACGACGACGGCCCCCGCACTGGATTCGGTCTCTCAGACCAAGCATACCGGCTTGGGCAGAGGGTAAGACAATCTGATGAATGGTTGGCGCTGGCAAGAGCAATCGTGGAAGCGCAGGTGGAAGCGCAGGACAACAGCACCGGGGCGGACCGGCTCAGAACAGACGAAAAACAAGCAGAAGCTTCCCGTGCTCAGAACAGCGCGAACTCTGCGCAGAACGTGGAGAGCAAGTCCACGGATCGCCGCACGATGGTAAAGGCTTACATCGAAGAGGTTCGCAGCAAAACGGGCAAGCGGATTACCAAGAAAGATATTTGGAGCAAGGCAGGCTATCAGACCCGGACGGAATTTGAGCGCTGGGAGCGCCAAGACGGGAAACATCCGAATCAGGCCGCCGACGAAAACTTCACTCGGATTCTGCGCGAAAAACCGCACCTGAAGTAATTTCCCACGCAAGGCCACGCATTTCCACGCATTTCCCTGCCTTGCTTCACGCCTAGCATGAAGTGCTACTACTGCGGATGCACGCACCGGAAATCACATCGTGCGCGACAGAGGGAACAGATGAAGAACTTGCTCACCGTAGCTGAGACCGCTGAGGAGCTAAACATCAAGATCTCGACCGTGAGGGCGTGGCTCGCCAGACGAAAACTTCCCCGCGTGAACTGTGGCCGGGCAGTGCGCATTCCCGCTGACGCGGTCGCGCAATTCATCGAACGCAACACTGTTCCAGCGCGAGAAGCGCGGCGATGAACCTGGAAGCACTCTTTAAAGAGTTCCAGGGCGTGCGGCGCAATGGCAGCGGATGGCAGGCTCTTTGCCCCGCTCACGCGGACAAGAATCCGTCGCTTTCGATTCACGTGCGCGACGACAAGATTCTCCTTTATTGTCACGCGGGTTGCTCACACGAAGCTGTGCTCACGGCGCTGGGGGTGGAGGCGCGAGAACTTTTTCTTGACGCAGGCGAGGGGCACAAAAGGCGCAAACCGAAGATCGTCGCAACTTACGACTACAGCGACGAGAAAGGGATGCTCCTCTATCAGAAAGTCCGGTACGAGCCGAAAGGCTTCAAGCAGCGCAGACCAAACGGAAAAAATGGATGGATCGGAAACCTCGCCGGCGTGCGCCGTGTGCTCTTCCGTCTGAGTGAAGTGCTGGCTGCACGAGAGATTCTTGTCGTCGAAGGCGAGAAGGACGTAGAGACGGCACGATCTCTTGAATTCTGCGCCACAACTGGAGGCAGCGCGGAAGACAGATGGCTGGAGGAATTCACAGGGGCCCTCGCGGGAAAGCACGTGGTGATTATTGCGGACTCAGACGCGCCGGGTCGGAAAAAAGCGCAGATCATCGCACTCGATCTCTCAGGCAAATCCACATCCATCCGCCTGGTGGAGATGCCTCGCGGGAAGGACTTAACCGAATGGGTCGAGCAAGGTGGCACGCGGGAACAACTCCTTGCCCTTTTGAAAGACGCTCCAGAATGGAGGCCGGAAGTAGTGGACGGCGCTCGATTGCTCGACCAAGTTGCGGCCTACACTCGGCGCTTCATGTTTCTTTCTGAATCCCAGGCCCGAGTTACGGCTGTTTGGATTGTCCACACACACATGTTTGACGCAGCGGATTCGACGCCGTACCTGGCCATCACGTCGGCCGAAAAGCAGTCGGGCAAAACGCGGCTGCTCGAAGTATTGCTAACACTTGCCGCAAATCCGTGGTTCACGGGGAGAGTAACGGCGGCTGTGCTGACGAGGAAAATTGACGCCGACCGGCCAGCCTTGCTGTTGGACGAAAGCGACGCGGCATTTGGCGGCGAGAAGGAATACGCTGAAGCACTGCGAGGCGTTCTCAATACAGGGCACCGGCGCGGCGGAACGGCGTCAAGCTGCGTAGGGCAAGGCGCGAACATCGGCTTTAAGGACTTTTCCACATTCTGCCCGAAGGCGATTGCTGGAATTGGAAAACTGCCGGACACGGTCGCAGACCGTGCGGTTCCTATTCGTCTCAAGCGCGCAGCGCAAAGCGAAAAGGTCGAACGATTCCGACGCCGCGACGTTGAGAGCGAAGCCGCACGGCTGAAAGCGCAGATCGAGGCGTGGTGCAGCGGAATCATTTCCTCGTTGCGCGACGCACGGCCTCAACTTCCCGATGAGCTAACTGATCGGCAACAGGACGGCGCCGAACCCTTGCTCGCAATTGCGGACGCAGCCGGAGGAGATTGGCCGCAAGCCCTCCGGCATTCGCTAATTGCGCTCTGCGCCGAAGCGCAAGCCGCCGACGGCTCGATTGGCGTGCAACTACTGGCTGACATTCGGCAAATCTTCGATGCTCGCGGCGTTGACCGACTCGCGTCCGCCGATCTTGCCGCCGCACTCTGCGAGATAGAAACTTCTCCGTGGGCGGAGTGGTCTCACGGGAAGCCGATCACGCCGGGGAAGCTCGCGCGGCTGCTTTCCTCCCATGAGATCAAACCGCACAGTGTTCGCATCGGAGACAAAACTCCAAAAGGCTATCAGCGTGAGGACTTCGGAGATGCATGGGCTAGGTATCTGCGAGCTCATAGGCTTACTTCTCCCGATCCCCCTAGTCAAAGTGCAACAGCCGCAACACTGCTCATTTCAGGGGAGATAGGGCAAAAAGAAAACGCAACACAGGATACGGCTGTTGCGGATCAAAATTCGCAAAAACCCGCGTCAAACAGGCCTTGTTGCGGTGTTGCGTTTTCAGGCCCCCGGACAGGTGGGAAGCGAGTCGTTGAGGTTGAGGTATGAGCGTCGCCGAGAGCGTAGTCGAGCGTATTGAGGGTGCGGGTGGAAAGCTGGGGCTGAATGGTGAGCGAATTCGCGTCCGGCTGCCAGAGGATGCCGTTCACCTGCTCGAAGAGCTGCGAGCGCACAAGGACGAAGTGCTCACCCTGCTCAGGAGACGTGAGGAGATTCCCGCGATGCCGCCAGATGTCCGCCTCATCTCGTGGAAATCGCCTTTCTGGGCATGGCGTCTTCACCGTCGTTCGTGCGCCAGCCGGAATGCAACGGCTGCGCCAAACGGTTCATTCGTACGCTGAAGGAGCAGTTGCTGTGGGTCAGGGTGTTCCAGAACGTCGAGGAACTGCGGTGCGCGCTGGCAGAATTCCGCCAGCGTTACAACCAACGCTGGATCGTCCAACGCCTGGGCTACCTCACGCCCGCCCAGGCTCGCCAGCAGCTCCTTGCACTCGGAGCTGCTGCATGAATACACTCAATTCAGTGTCCAAAAACTCCGGTGCTAAACATGACCACATGACAATGAAGTAGCGGGCGTAGGGGGGATGTGTAAGTATGGCCCAAAAAGTTCTGCGTGAATGTCCAGTAGGAATACCATGGCGCTGGGTCACGGGTTAACCAGCTGAAATCACCGAATCGGCCGGGTGAGTAAGTGTTTCCAATAGTGGAAAGCCCAACAAAAGAGCTGCGTAAATTGGAAAGATCCAGAAAAAGCGTCGCGCGTAGAAAACGCTAAAATAATTCGTGGATTCTCTGGCGTCGGCGAGAATGCCACCGATGAGGAAACCGGACAATACAAAAAACAAGTCAACACCGGTCCATGCGAGACGGCCGCTAGCTAGTGCGTAAGCGACAGGGGTGCCTGGGCGGACCTGCCAGGTGACAAGTAGATAGTGAAGAATGACGACCATGGCGATGGCGATGCCGCGAAGGCCATCAAGTTCGGGAATACCGCCTGCGAGATCAGGAGGAAGAGGCAAAGAATTTATATTGTTATATTATATAATAATAATATGAAAGGTTATGTTTAAGCAATTCATTTACATTGCTCCGATCGGATAATCGCAAACTGCCCTACTACCCCCCTGCGTTCTAGTAGACCACCTACCCATCTTGTAGTAGGATGTCTACCCATGGCATCCAAACGAACCGTCGCCACACGCCTGGAAATCATGCAGGGCACACTCGACCTGATTATTCTTCGGACCCTGCGCTGGGGACCCATGCACGGCCACGGCATCGCAAAATTCATCCAGCAAACCTCGGGCGAGACCTTCAAGATCGAACACGGATCGCTGTATCCCGCGCTGCAGCGCCTCTTGCAAGAAGGCTGGGTCACCGCCGAATGGGGCACTTCGAACAACAATCGGAAAGCCAGGTTTTACCGTCTAACAGCACCAGGGCGCAAGCAGCTTTCCGCCGAGCATTCGAAATGGGACCGCTTCAGCGAAGCGGTCGCGCGCATTCTTGCCTCTGCCCGCACCGGAGACGCATAAAGAAGCGATCGATGACACAAATAGCAAAGCCTCCGTCCCAACGTAGGCGCCGGGCTTCAGCCCGGCGGACCACGCGGAAATACGCAGAATCCCCGCAATCGGAGTTCCGCTACAACGTGCAAGCTTCAAATGCGCCTCGTAGCCCGCATCACAACTTCCGTCCTCGTGGAGAACCGTCATGGGCCTGACACGAAACCTCGCAAAACTAGGCGCCATTTTTCGCTCCAAAGAGATCGCGAGCGACCTCGACGACGAAATACGCACGCACATTGCCATGGAAGTAGACGAAAACCTGGAGGGTGGTATGGAACCCGAAGAAGCTCGCCACGCAGCGCGCCGCGCATTCGGCAACGTGGAGCTGGTCAAAGAAGACAGCCGCGGCACGTGGCTATATCGCTGGGCGGATGATTTTCAAAAAGACATCCGCTTCGGCGTTCGCATGCTGCTGAAGAACCGTGGATTCAGCGCGATCGCCGTGATCTCGCTGGCGCTGGGTTTCGGCCTGAACACCACCATCTTCACGGTGGTAAACGCCATTCTGCTGAATCCTCTTCCCGTCCGCGACGCCGCACGGCTCGTTCAGCTCGATACCGTGGACGCCAAGACCAAGGTCACGCAAGCCAACTTTGCCAAGATGGGTCTCTCGTTTCCCAATTTCCAGGATTACCGCCGGCAAAATGAGGTCTTCACCGATCTCGTGGCTTGGTTGGCGCTTCCCGTCACCTGGAGCGGCGGGGCCGAGCCCAAGCAGGTGCAGGCCTATCTCGTCAGCGCAAATTATTTCGACGTGCTCGGCCTGCATCCCGCCGCTGGCCGATTTTTTCTGCCGGACGAAGACACCAAGCCGAACAGCAACACCGTTGCGGTAATTAGTTACGCTCTTTGGGCCAGCAAATTTGGATCCGATCCCGCCACCGTGGGCCACACCATGATTCTCAACGCCACGCCGTACACCATAATCGGCGTCGCGCCCCGCGGCTTTAAAGGCACGGTTTCGCTGGCCAGCTCGGAGCAGGCCTGGATTCCCACGAGCATGTACGGCCAAGTTCTCGCCGGGTTTTTCGCGGAAAATTTCAACGACCGCCGCTTCTTGTCGATGACTACCTTCGGACGGCTCAAGCCGGGACTCGGCCTCAGCCAAGCCGAGGCCTCCCTGAAAACGATTGCGTCCCGGCTCGAGAGTGAATACCCGAAGGACAACGCCGGCCGCAGCGTCGCGCTGTCGTCCCTGGCGGAAGCTGCCGTAGGAGTGAACAATCACGATCAATTCACGCTTGCTGGAACGATGATGCTCGGCGCCGTCGGCTTGGTTCTCTTGATCGCCTGCGCAAATTTGGCAAATCTGCTTCTGGCGCAAGCGGCGCGCCGCGAGAAAGAGATGACCGTGCGCGCGGCCCTCGGAGCAAGCCGTGGCCGCCTGCTTCGTCAACTGCTCACCGAAAGCACTCTGCTCTCTCTCTCGGGAGCGGCCGTGGGCCTAATTCTCGCGTATTGGGGACGCTACGCGCTCTGGTCTTATCGCCCTTCGTTCATCGAACAAAACGATATCGATCTCTCGCTCGATTCGCACGTGTTGCTGTTCACGCTCGGAATCGCGCTGCTGACGGGCGCGCTCTTCGGCGCTGTGCCCGCGATCAAGGCCTCCGCTCCCAATCTCGCGGACACGCTGAAAGCCGGGGGACGCGGCAATTCCGTCGGATGGCGGAGCAATCCGGTCCGCAGCCTTCTCGTCGTATTCGAAACGGCGTTGGCGCTGGTCGCTCTGGTGGGCGCCGGGCTTTTCATTCGCAGCCAGCAAAATGCGCAACGCATCGATCCCGGATTCGAATCGGAAAAGCTCTTTATGATGGCTTTCGATCTCGGCGCCTTGCACTACAACGAAGGGCGCGCCCAACAGTTCTATCGCGGCGCCGTCGAGCGTGCCGCGGCTTCTCCCGGCGTGCAGGCCGCCACTATCGCGGGCAACTTCCCGCTCGGAGGAGGATTCTCCCGCACCGTTTTCCCCGAAGGCCAGGACGAAGCTTCCGGCTATCGCGGAACATTAACCCTTACGAATTCCATATCGCCGAGTTTCTTTGACACCCTTCGCATCCCCGTTTCTCGCGGACGCACATTCACAGACACCGATAGCAAGGACACCGTCCAGGTAGCCATCGCCAACGAAGCGATGGCCAAACACTTCTGGCCCAACGAAGATGCTTTGAGCAAGCGCTTTCATTTTTTTGGCGACCCGGTATTGCGCCAAATCGTGGGAGTCGTGAAAGACACCGTGGTGGACCAGATTGGAGAAGCGCCCCAACCCGTAGTGTATTTGCCGATCGCGCAGGAGGTTTCGCTGTTCGCAACGTTGCAAGTTCGAACGACCGGCAAACCAGAAGCGGCGTTGGCCACAGTCCGTAGCGCCGTTCAGTCACTCGATTCGAATCTCGCCATCACCAACGTTCAGACCATTCACGAAATCATGAACCAGGGACTCTGGGCCCCCCGCATGGGAGCGGCCCTGCTCACGTTGTTCGGCGGTCTAGCCCTGATTCTCGCCGGTGTCGGAGTCTACGGCGTCCTCTCTTATTCCGTGAATCAACAGAGGCACGAGATCGGGATTCGCCGCGCGCTCGGAGCGCAAGGAGGAGATGTGCTGCACCTCGTCGTGGGCCAAGGTCTGCGGCTCGCCGTTGCCGGGCTGGCGCTGGGTCTGCTCCTCGCCGGCATCTTCGCCCGGCTGCTGGCGAGTTTGTTGTTTGGAGTCAGCGCGACGGACCCGTGGACTTTCGTGGGTGTGGCGGGAGTTCTGCTGATTGTCGCGTTGTTTGCTTGTTACGTGCCGGCGCGGCGAGCGACCAACGTCGATCCACTGGTTGCGCTGCGTTACGAATAATTTTTTCTCTCCGCGGAAATCGCGCTCCCGACGACGGCATTCGCCGGTTTGTCCGACTGGCGTCGCGACGCTGTCTGTTTTTACGTAGCCGGCGGGCTTGAGCCCGCCGAGGCCTTATTTTGTGGCGGCGGCTGATGTAGCGAGATTGCACGAGGGTCAGGCGGCGGAGTGGAGCTTGCCGTCCTGGGCGAGAGTTTCCCACTCGATGCGGACGAGCCAGTCAAAGTGCATGCCTTCGGTTTTGAGCCAAGCCTCCAGGGCTTCGCGTGATTCAGCGCGGAATTCCACGAACATCTTGCCTTCCAGCATGTTGACGAGCACGCGCCCAGCCTGGGCGGTGCCTCCGGATTGCATGCGCTGGGCGAGAGCTTCCGCGCCCTGGCGCGTGAGGCATGCAAGGGTGTGCTGCGAGAGATAGCGAGGCATGTGGGCTCCTGAATAAGAAACGGAGCCCCATTATTCCACAGGCCGGGCACCCTTGCCGGGTGCGTGGAACGAACAGATCCCTCGGCTCCCGATGGTCGCTCGGGATAGACATGCTTCGCCGCATGTCTAGTTAACACTTTGCCTTCCCTCCCTTTCTGCTCAAACCGCAGAAAGAATGGGCACCCGCGGAGACACAGCCAGGATTAGCTGTGCCACGGGGCCGCGCCCAACATTTAGAGAATCATTTTAGGACGATGGGTTGCAGCCCGTTTGGGTGCTGCCGAGGCTGTGCACGGTGACGGTCACCTGGGAGCCATCGACTTTCACGACGAGATAGTTGTAGACGCCGCCCGTCGTTGGAGTGGCGCTTCCCGCTAGGCAGGCACCTGCTCCGCCGGAGATGAGGAACAGCGGCGCGGCAGAAGCCGGGTCGGTGCGCGTGAACGCGGAAGCGTAGGGCGAGTCCGGGGGATTGGCGTAGAAAAGATGTTGGTGGCCCGCGAAGACGAAGGAGAGGCTGGGGTATCTGCTGTAGTTTTCGAGCAAGGCTTGCAGGAGCGGACCACTGGGAGGGCCGAGTGCGTCGTCGGAATGCTTGGGAGTCGCGAAGATGGGGCGGTGCATGAAGACGAAGATGTGGGCGATCGAGGAATTGGCGGCAAGAGCGGCCAGCGTGGCGCCCAGGGCGTCGCGTTGATCGGAGCTGACGTTGCCCGCGTACTTGCCGCTTGCCGAATCCGAGGTTGAGGCGGGAAGCCCATCATCCGTGTTCAGGCCGAGGAACGCGGAGTTGCCGTAGGTGAAGTAGCCGTATTGGGGCTCCACATATTTTTCGTAGTAC
This sequence comes from Candidatus Acidiferrum sp., assembly GCA_041478205.1. GTDB lineage: Bacteria > Acidobacteriota > Terriglobia > Acidiferrales > UBA7541 > Acidiferrum. The sequence continues at coordinate 8,643 of JBGOVR010000064.1, read as the reverse complement.
TTCACCAGCGAGCCGGAGGGGTCGGGCACATTTGCTTTGGTGTCCATTTCGTGGTTGCCCGGAACGCTGAACACCGGCAAGTTGGCCTTGCCGATGATGCTTTCGAAGGTCTCGTACTCGTTTTTTATCTTTTCTTGGTCTTTCTTCGCTTGAGGATCTTTCAATTTTCCGTACACGGTGTCGCCCGACCAGATGACGAACGCCGCGCCCGTGCCGCTCAACTCATTGACAACGGTGCTGAAAATCGGGGGCTGCGGGTCTTTATCGTGTGGCGGGCGGTTGTCGCCGCCGGCGACGAAGGTGAAGCTGCTGGGCGTCTTGGCGGACCCGAGCGGCGGTGTGCCTTGAATTTGCGTCAAGGCCGGAAGCAAAGCAAGGGAAGGGTGCGGGGAGGCTGCGCCGGAACCATAGAAGGCGCAGGACAACGCGGCGGCCAGTGCGAGAATTGCGGAGCTGAACATTTTCACGAGAGGCGTGCTCCTTTCGATCGATGGCAGGTGGCAGTGCCGGCCGCAGGGCCAGTCTTCCCGAGTTACGCAACGCTATACGTATTATCTGCTGCGGTAACGTAGTTCTGCGGCTAAGTTGTGTCAAGCGCGAATCGCCGGGATGAACGGCGAGGTCGCGCGAGAGCGAAGAGAGATCTCATCGCTAACAAAACCGTGAGCGATGGGGCGGAGGGGGACACGAAAAAGCAGGATGGCGAGATGAACTCGCCGCTACAAGGTCGCAGCGGGGTTACGGTTTTCGGGGCGCGGAATGAAGGGGATCGGGTTGCGGCGTAGCCGGGGTTTCCTCGGGGCTGGGGATGTCGAGGTTGACGACGACAGGCTCCTGGCCGCTGCGCACGATGACGGCTTCGACCGGCTCGTCTTTCTTGGCGTTGAGCTCTTGATGGGGGACGTAGGGCGGGACGTAGACGAAATCGCCGGGGCCGGCTTCGTCTACGAACTCCAGGCGGTCTCCCCAGCGGAAGCGGGCGCGGCCGCGCACGACGTAAATCACCGTTTCCAGTTCTCCATGATGATGCGGGCCGGTCTTGGCATCGGGATGCACCACGACGGTGCCAGCCCAGAGTTTTTGCGCGCCGACTTTAGCGTGGGAGATGGCTTCGGCGCGGGTCATGCCGCAGGTTTGGGGCGTGTTGGTGTCCAACTCGCCGCTGCGAATGATGCGCAAGCCGTGATTCTTCCAGTCCGTCATGTTTGTCACCATGGGAAACGGTCTGCATTGTACAACGCAATTTCAGAGAGACGGAATTTGCGCTCAGCGATTTTGTTCGGCGGGTTCAGCGGGGATGACGATTCGCGGTTGCGCGGCGGCATAGCTTTGAAGGAGTTCGTCGAGTTCCTGGGGCTTGATAGGTTTGGAGAGATAGCCGTCCATGCCGGCGGCTAGACAACGCTCGCGATCGCCTTTCATGGCGTGGGCGGTCATGGCGATCACGGGTTGGTGAATGCCGGTGCGTTTTTCTCGTTCGCGAAGGGCCAGGGTGGCTTCGATACCGTCCATTTCGGGCATCTGCACGTCCATGAGGACCAGGTCGTAGCGCTTTTTCTCAAGGGCTGCGAGCGCTTCGCGGCCGTTGCCCACGACCACGACGCGGTGTCCGCGCTTCTCAATCAAGCAGGTGGCCAGGCGCTGGTTGACCAGATTGTCTTCGGCAAGGAGCACCTGCAAAGAAGCTGCAGAGTCTCCGGCACCCTGCACGGAGTAACGAGTAACAAGAGGGCTCGTGCCTTTTTGCTCGCGCGCTCCGAGAACGCGGGTGATGGCCTCGCGCAAATCGGATTGCCGGATGGGCTTCAACAAATACGCGGAGACTCCGAGGTCCTGGCAGCGGCTGGAATCGCCGCGAAAGCCCGCGGAGGTCAGCATCATTATAGTGGCGGCGGACAGATCGGGGCGTTGGCGGACGCGTTCGACGAGCTGGAAACCATCCATCACCGGCATGTGCATGTCCGTCACGATCAGCGCGTACGGCTCTGCGGCGTCGTGGGCTGCGGCCAGATGCGCCAGAGCCTGCTCGCCTCCTTCCACCGAGGTGGGCTTCATACCCCAGCCAAGCAGCAGCGCTTCCAGAATGCGGCGGCCGGTGGAGTTGTCGTCCACGATCAGCACTTTCACGCCGGCTAAGATCTCGGGTGGCGCGATCGGCTCGACGATGAAGGAAAAAGTCCGGATAGTAGGCGGGAGGCAGGGGTATCGAGACAAAGAAGAACAAGCTCACGAATGTCCAGGTGGCGACGAGCAGATAGGTAACGGTTTCGGTCAGCCGGCTGGCTTTCCAGCGAGGCTGTTCTCCCTTCCAGGCGAGCAAGCTCGCACACATCAAGAGAGACAAGAAAATTCGCGAAGCGGCGCCGCTCCAGGGAAGAAGAGAAGGAAGAGCGGAGAGCGCGTGCGCGCGGAAGAAGGCCGAGCTGACAACGGCATGGTAGCCGTCGAGTAAGCCGGAACCTAGGAATCCCGCGCCGACGAACAGGAACGTAACACTTTTCTTGATGTAGTAGCGCACCAGTGCCATGGCGCCGGCGACGATGGCCATTTGCGTCGCGATCGCCTCCAGCAAGGTGTGGAACTCGGCGGTGCTGCGCCAGGTCACGCGTTGTAGAAGGAAACTGCCGAAAATCAGGATGGCGACAGCACTCGCGTAGATGGAAATTCGCATGCGGACTTGAGAGGAGTTTGGCTGGGCAGAGTCCATGAAGGCTCCGGAATTCATGTTGCCGGCACGACAAAACACACGGGATCACAAAAATCGGAAGGAAGGGTTGGTGCTGAAAGTAGTCCGATTCTTGTAGGCACCCAGCAGAGGGGAATAGCGGAACTGGAGACCAAATCCTAGAATCACTTTGGCTTATGAAGTGGGCTCCGTCAAGCGAAGTGGCGCAGAAGTTTCCGAAACCGAATCAGAAGTTCTTGTTAGAGAAGATTCTTGCGGCGGTACAGGGCCAGGCCTGCGGTGGTGAGCTTGGCCAGCTCGCGGAAGAGGGCGGGATTGGGAGTGGTGAAATTGAAGCAAGACTTACCTTGCATGCGCTTCCGGAGCTGCGGCGATATTTTCTTTCGCAGAGAGGCATCCCAATACAGCGGCATGAAATGGAAGCTGACGTAGCTTCTGCCGGAAATCACGGCGCCGAAGAAGAGCGGTTTGCCTTTATAGCTGGGAGAGCGGGTCTCGAGGTAGTACCGGTCTCGCGTGTCGGTATTGACATGAAGATATTTCACGTGGGGCGCGAAAATCCTCTTCAATGCAAAAAAGGCGTGAGCGAATTCGGTGGCGCGATCGGTGGCACTTGGCGTCGCAGGGCGTGAAGTCTTCTTTTGGGTCATAGGTCTCTCGCCCGCGAAGACGTTCGCGGGTGTGAGTAGTTTGAGTATACGGATTGCAGTGGAAAGTGGAAAGAGAGGATGTCGTGCGCGCGGCGGTGAGCCGCTTCCCCCGATGGAGCGGCACGGGCTGCTGACCTCTGAAATCGAGGCGGAGGTGATCCGATTTTGGCAGCCCGAGAGATGACCGCTTTCGCAACAAAGCGTCCCATAACCGGTCGATTCCAGGCTGTCTGCGGGCCACTCAGCCTTGTCCTATCTCTTTGTTTTTCTGCTAGATGCAAAGATTCCTGGGGGTGGCGCTTGGCCTGCCCTTCTGACCGGCGACATGAGCGCAGCGGCATGGGCTTTCTATTCGGAAATCTGTGGACCCGAGGGCGGTGCCCGAGCGGGGCTGCTGGCGCAAGCGCGCCGCGGGAACCCCGAAGCGTTCGCGGAAATGGTGTCGCCCCACGTGCCGACCCTGTATCAACGGGCGCGCCGGCTCACGGGCAATACCGCGGACGCGGAAGATGTGAGCCAGGAGGCCTTGCTGAAGGCGTGGTCGCGACTGGAACAGTTCTCCGGCAAGGAAGAAGAACCTGCCGGCGATTTCCGCGCCTGGATTTCGCGCATTGGAGCGAACAGCTCGATCGATCTTCTTCGGCAGCGGCGCGACAGCAAGATGGTTTCCTTGGAAGAGCGCAGGAGTCCGGATGAGGAGACGCTCGGCAGCGGAATCGCCGCTCGCGAAGACAATCCGGAAGAGCGCTACGCCCGCCGCGAAATGGGCCGGCTCCTCGCCGATGCCATCGTGCGGCTCCCTCCCGATCTGCGACGTGCGTGCCTGCTGCGCGACGTGCTGCGCTATTCGACGCAAGAGGTTGCCGAGCGGCTGGGAGTTTCCATTGTAGCGGTGCGGCTGCGGCTGTTCCGCGCACATCGCCGCCTCCGGGAAAATTTGGTGGAAGCGTTGCGACCGAAAACGCCGCGGCCGGAGCGAAGAGCCATGAGAGAACGCGCGCGTACACACGCCGCGGAGAGAAGCCGGGAGGGGTTCCTTCCGCTCGGTGCCGCAGCCGGGTACGCTTGCGGCGATTGAACCGCCTGCGCCATTCCGCGGACACGAGCAAGCAAGTCTTATTCCCTCCAATAGCACCCGAGAACGACCTGGATAGACCCCCAAGATAGCGATATTGTTGGCTGGACTTTGCCGTTGACAGGTACATAACGAGATGCTACAAACCGCCGCGACAATGCCCTCTGGTGGTAAGTCTCTTACCGCATTGCGGCGAGCATCACGCGAGTGAGGTAGCAGTCCCGCCTGGCAGGGCGGGCTGTGTTTGCCGCTGAGGGATAGTCCGTAACACCCCACCACCCCGGGAGGCGAAAACTTTACGTTTTCGCCTCCTTTTTTATTGCATCCGTGGCGATTGGTTTCCCAGGTCGCAAAGTGCGGCTTCGGGAAAGAGTTGCTCCGTAGCATCAATTCGCAGGCAAAGCATGGCGCTCAGGGCGATCATGCCGGCGACAGGGAGGAGCGCATGGTCGTAATTGCCGGTGCCCTTGACCATGTAACCAAAAGCGGCGGACGAGATCATCGCGCCCACGTTGGCAGCGGTGTTCCTTGCGCCCGAAACCGCCCCCGCAAAGCTGGCACCCACGTCCATACATATGGTCCAGGACGTGGCCTGAGCAAAATTGATGCCGCAGTAGCTCAAAGTGAGCAGGGCAAGCACAGGTGTCTTCCCTGAAACCGATGTGGTCAGCGTGAGGCACACGGCCGAAATCACCAATCCAACAAAGGGTACCGCCCTGCGAGACCACTTCAATCCGAGCCGATTCACCAGAGCATCACTAGCCCAACCCCCGAACACATTCGCCACAGCACCGCCGGCGTAAATCCAAGCGGTCAGGAGTAGCGCCGTCTCCGTGAACCCACGCCCCTTCACCAGATACGTGTGCAGCCAAAACTGAAAGAAGTAAAAGCCGTAGCGGAACGTCAGCCCTGCGAAAACGATAGCCCATAGATTTCGACTTCTGACAAGAATCCCCCAGGGTAGTAAGTGTTCGCGGTTTCCAGCCGCCTGACCGATCTCCTCAAGCTCGGTGGACGAAATCCCCGGCGAGTCGGCTGGACTGTCGTGATACCAGCGTCTCCAGGCCGCAACCCAGAGCGCGCCGATCAATCCCAGCACAAAAAAGGGAGCCCTCCAGCCGTGCAGCTTCTGAATCGGGATTACGAGCAGCGGGGTCAACGCGGTCCCGACTTCAGCGGCCATCAGGATGATGCCCATGGCACGCGCGCGTTCCACCCGCGGAAACCAGCTAGAAAGGGTGACGCAGATGTTCGGATACGCCCCCGCCTCTCCCGCGCCGAACAGGAATCGGATCACCATCAGCGATAGATAGTTCCAGGCCAGCCCTGTGAGTGCAGTGAAGCCTGACCACCAAAGGACGATGCGGCTGAGCACTGCGCGAGCGCCGATCCGGTCACCGTGATAACCGCTTGGGATCTCAAACAGCCCGTAGGAAATGGCAAAGATGGTGCCCACCCAGCCCCACTGCGCCGGAGTCAAGTCGAGTGCGTGCTGAATTCGTGGACCTGCTACGGAAATACATACGCGGTCCAAATAGGTGATTCCCGAAAGAAGGGAGAGCAGAAAGAGGACTTGGTGCCTCTGCTTCAAAGCACCTCTGAGATTTGATGATCTTTCCAGCCGAGGCTCCACAATTCGGGATTGTGAAAACGCCGAGCATTGTACAACTATCAGTCTCCTTGCGCGCCTCCGCACAAATACGACGACGTCTGACTGAGCGTCCCAATTCACTGGACGGATAGTCCGGCCACGCGCGGAAGTGACCTCCTTCCCATCCGATGAGCGGCGCCTCTCGGGATTGTGCCCGGATTCATGGCGCCCTCGGAGGTAGTGCACTTGTCTGTACAACACACTTCTCGGAAACTGACCGCACCCCAAAGTGCAAATGCCTAACCAGGCGGATACGGCGTCGGCTAAGATAAAAGACTTTCCATATCTCTCTTGGAGGCGTTCGTCCACCCATGACCGCGGAACCCGGCAAACCTGCTTTGCTCGCTCTGAATCGCGTGACGGTGATGCGCGGGGAGCGGGCCGCGCTCGAAGATCTCACCCTGCGCATCGAGGCCGGCGAACACGTGTGCATCCTGGGTCCGAACGGCTGCGGTAAGTCCACCTTAATCAAAACGATTACGCGCGATTGTTATCCGCTGGCGAGCGAGGGCTCGTCGATGTCCATCCTCGGCAAAGAGCGCTGGAACATTTTTGAGTTGCGCTCGCTATTGGGCATCGTTTCGCCGGATCTGCTGGCTTCTTGCACGACGGACGCTACCGGCCGGGACGTGGTGCTTTCCGGCTTCTTCAGCAGTACGCGCATCTTCCCGCACCACGAGCCGACGCCAGAATTCCTGGAACGTACCAACGCCGCGCTCACGCGGCTGGGTGTCGCGCATCTCGCGGACCGCCAGGTGGCGCACATGTCTTCGGGGGAGGCCAAGCGGACGCTCATCGCTCGCGCGCTGGTGCACAATCCCCAGACGCTGCTGTTCGACGAGCCCGGCAACGCGCTGGATATCGGCGCACAGGTGCAACTCCGCGAAACGATGCGGCAGCTCGCGCAATCGGGCCTGGCGATTATCCTGGTCACCCACCACGTATCGGAGATCATCCCGGAAATCGAGCGGGTGGTGCTGCTGCGCGCGGGCCGCATCGTTGCCGATGGCCCCAAGGAAAAGATTTTGAGCACCGCGCAGCTCACCGAGCTCTTCGGCGTGCCGGTGCGAGTGTCCCGCGACGACGGCTACTATCATCTTTACTGAGCGCTGGAAGGGGGCACTCCCGCCTTTTTTGTAAGAGTATGATTCGATGGGACTTTAAGTGGCTCTGTTGACATCCTCTGTGAGTCCCAGGGTGCCTCAAGCAATAGAGGTTGTAAGTGAGGCCGAGCAGCAAGGCTTGGCGGATTTGCGAGGCCAGGCTGCGTCCCGGAGCGCGCGAAGAAAGTTTGCGTTTGACTACCGAGAAAATGGTTTCGATCTTCGCGCGTTGCCCATAACGTTTCTGTGGAAACGCCCGGCACATCGGGTAGCGCAGGGCTCCTTCCGGAACGCCCCGGCGGGGGTTCGCCGGGATGATGCTTTGCGCTCCCCAGCGCTGCCGAATGTGTTGGTGATTGGCTTCGGAATCGAACTCGGCATCGGCCAGCACCCAGCCGAGGGGCGCGCGTCTTGCGGCCGCATCCACTGGTCATAATAGAGTCGTAAGCGGGAGAGTTGTGTCGAAGAAAGACGCTACTTCGATGCCGTACACAAATTGGCGCTAGTTACCGGCCTAGGCCTGCCCTCCGTGTCTGATCTACCCAGCGCTGGAGGGTATGACCGTTTTTCTGGAAGTGCCGGAAGGGGATAACCACGTTGAGAGTTGCAGTTTCCAGAAGTCTCTTGTGATCGCATAGGTGGACAACGGAGAACAACAAGGCCAGCAACACGTTTCATCTCGCAGTGAGGCCGCAAAGAAACGTATGCGCGAGCACTACAGATAAACCTTTCACAAGGCAGCTGAAGGACTTAGCTCCAACTGGCTCCAATTCATTTGGTTGGCAGTGGTAGAGCCGCATAAACGTAGGTCTTCTTGAATTAGTCTGACAATTCGATCCCCACCGCCCCTACCAATTACTTCCTGATTCCACGGCGTTTACTGCCGCAATGGACCTTTCAATTGGTGTCAAATATTTTCTCGTCTGTTTGATGCAGCCGTGTTGTGATATCTAGACCCATGCTTGCGCGACTGCTCTTCGTTGTTACCGGCACCTTTGAGGTTAGAGGGATTGTTTGCATCGAGCCGCTGGTTCCGTTTGCCTTACTTGAACGTGAACAGCTCAAGAAAGGGGACAAGCTGGAACTGCGGCAGCCGGACCGGAGTGTGATGCAAACAACGCTGTACGGTTTGGAATGGGTCGTACCATCTAAAGGCGCGCTCTTAATGACCCTTCCACCGCCGCTCAAAAAGGACGACGTGCCTCCTGGCGCCGAGATTTGCAAGATCCAGTCTGACACCGTTTGACACCAAATTGGATGAAGAGCAGTGGCGCCACGCCTCTGCGAGCGCCGGCGCCGCTTGGCACTACGTCCCGGAGGGCAATGCAGTCTTGGGGAGGAATCGCAACGCGGCGGAGTTCATGCAATATCGTAAGCCAGTCGGCTCAGGTCCGTCGGTGAAGACGTGTCCGAGGTGCGCGTCGCACAACTTGCACTTCACTTCGTGGCGCACGGTGCCGAAGCTGGTGTCCGTCTTC